>CANQRV010000046.1 GCA_947626355.1 uncultured Muribaculaceae bacterium | reverse complement strand
ATCATATTTTTAACGGATTAAACACTTGGCTCCTCGGAGCCGTTAACAAACTCTCAAAAAATAACCGAAGTATTGAAACATAAACTTATATGGAAATGCTTGGCAAAAATAAAGTTGGGATGAGGGGATGATGTCCTCATATGTTACATGGGCATTGATCGGAAACGATTTTCTAACTGTTCGAGCCTGTCAATCAGTGCATCAAACGACAATTTCTCACCATAAATCATGGATGTTTTCATTGCTTCGTAGTCATGGCGCATTTTGTCACGCAGTTCGCCTGTCGGACAGAATGCGATGGGCAAAACCGTAAGATAATTCCGGATCCTTCCAAGGCAACAGAAAAGGCGAGTCATGACGGCTCGCCTTTTTGTGATCTATTCCATAGCTCATGCGTCAGTGGCGAGCCGGGGCTCGGGGGCCGACTGTTGCTGGTGGGCACGGAGCTGGTAGGTGTTGACGAGATTGTGCCAGATGCTGTAGAAGCCTCCGACGATGGCCGTGATCGGGGAGAAGAACGTGTAGCCCATCCAGATGGCGAGGACTGTGTTTTTCTGGCCCAACGACTGGGCGGCCGTGATCCTGTCGCCGTAGCGGCGCCCTATGCGGCGCCCGCAATAGAACTGGAATCCGCAGCACACGAAGGAGACCGCCACGAGCCAGAGCTGGGTGTCGATTGCCACGTCGCAGTTGACGATGCTCCGCGTGGTCACGGCGATGGCCAGCGCCAGCGCCACCGCCCACAGATAGAATGAAAGGTCCTGCAGGGCAAGCAGCCGGCTATGGAACGCCGGAAACAGATGGCGCACCAGCACGGCGGCGAGCAACGGGAGAAGCAGCAGGGGAAAGACCTTGCCGAGGATCAGCAGCGCCGACATATCCACATCAAGGCCCGGATGGGGATGCACGAACGGAACGACGGCCGGAATGAGCAGGGCAGTGGCCAGATTGATGAGGATGGTGTAGGTGGTGATATCACCCACATTGCCGCCGAGCTTGCCGGTCACTACGGCTCCGGCCGTGGCAGTGGGGCATATCAGGCAGAGCATCGCGCCTTCGAGCACGACGCGCAGTCCTCCCTGCGGCAGCGACATGACGACCGCGCCGATGCCGGCGAAGAGGCCGCACTGGATGAGCAGAAGCCAGAGATGCCACTTCCGGAACCGCAGGTGATGGAGGTCGACCTTGCAGAAGGTAAGGAAAAGCATGGTGAAGATCAGCAGGGGCTGTACGATGCCGATCATGTCCATCACCACCCCGTGATAGGAATCGAGCCAGGGAAGGCCGGCGAGGACGAAATAGGCTATGACACCCCCGAGCATTGCCACCACGAGGGTCCAGTCTTTCAGAAATTTGATGACAGGATTATTCATATCGACTGCAAAGTTAGCAATAAAAACCCATAACTGAGGATTGATTTCCGAAAATGAATCGACAGCCTGGATAAATGGAAAACGCGAGGCCGGGAGCGGATCGGTTCCGCCCCCTGGCCATATCGTCAATGAAGGATGACGTCAGTGGGTGTAGAATTCTATCAGCGCGCGGAGCGAACGCTCGCACACCGGACAGAACGTCGGATTGAAATTGTCGCGCATGCGGCAGGTGATCATCGGGCGGTAGACGCCCTTGGCCCTGTAGCCTCCGCCTTCATAGGCGCCGATCACGTCGTTGGCCGCGCTCTTCTTATCAATTGACGCCTCGCGACTGTCGCCGTCCATGTCCCAGGGTGTCGGAATGGGAGTGGATGGATCCACGAGGTCTTTCCATTTCGAGTCGAAATCGACGAGTGTCGTGATGTTCTGCTCCCAGGGCTCGATGCCGTCGGCATAGGTGCCGTCCTGCTCGTCGATATAGAAATACTCGTCGGCGAGGCCGCCGAAGCTGTGGCCGAACTCATGCACGGCCACCGGGAGCGTCAGCTTATTATGGGCGGCCGAGATGTGGTAGCTGTTGTAGATGCCTCCGCCGCCGTAGCGCTCCGTGTTTACCAGAATCATTATATGCTCGTAGGGCACGCCCTGCAGGGCGTCGTGCATTGTCCATACCTTAGGAGCCGTAAGGTAGCGGGTTGAATGGAAAGTGCTGTAGTGGGAGCCGAAGCCGGTGTCTTTCCAGATTCCCTCAAGCGGCACACTGACGCCGCTTTCGGCCGACGGCGACATAACCGCCACGAAATTGAAGTTCTCCCTTTCCGACTTGAAGGGCTCGTAGGAGAGTATCTCATCTACGATGCGTCGGGCGTCCTGGAGGAAGGTGTCCATCTCCTGCGTCGTGTATCCCTCGGCGAGTATGGCCACGTCGATGGGATTGGGCGACGAGCCGCGGTAGATATAGCGGTGGGGGAGAGGAGAGCCCTTGGGGGTCGACACAAGCTCGTCGCCCGGCAGATAGCGGTTGACAGTCCTGGCTATCTCGCGGTTGCGGTTGTCGCGCAGGCTCACCACTATATCGGCCTCGCGCGCCGGCAGGGGGACGAGGAAGGTGTTCTCAAACGACCGTGCGGTCTGCTGCGCCTCGGGAGTGGCGAGCCATTCCTGGAAGAGCGAGGAGAACGACTGGCGGTAGATGGTGTCGGCGGTGGCGGGGTCCACCACCATGATGGTGCCATTGCCGGCCAGTGGCGTGCGGTCGAGGTTGTGGCGACGTCCGGCCCACCCCGGTGTCTTGCTGCGGGAGTGCACCATTATGTTGGCGTTGCCGGCCGAGCCTCCGAACACGCAGTCCACACGGAGCGTGCTGTCGCGGAAATTTGCAGTGTAGGAGTCCTGGGCTTGGATTGCCGGTGTCATCGCCGCCAGCAATGCCCCGAAAAGAAGGGATGATGTTTTTCTCATGGCTGTCGTATTATGAATTTGAGTTGTCGGGTTCCTGCCGTGGCCACATAGACGCCGGGCGTCAGTGCGGTGAGGTCGTAGCTCGCGGACGGCGTGTCGCTTCGCTCGTCGAGCACCTTATGGCCGTCGACGCTGTAGACCGCCACGCGGAGGGGGGCCTGCCCGGGATTGTCCACCACGAGGCTTCCGTCCGTGTAGCGCATGGCGATGTCGGAGCATGCCGACGCCTCATTGACGGAGGCTTTGCGGCGTATCACCTCCAGCAGTCCTCCGTAGGGATCGAACCATCCGCCCCCGTGGCGCGGGTTTTCCGGGTCGGGGATATCACGGCGGTTGGTGACGGCGATTATGTCCTTCACGTCGTCGATGGTCAGCGAGGGGTCGGCCTCGACCCATGTGGCGATGAAGCCCGCCACATACGGGCTCGACATGGAGGTGCCGCTCTGGGCTATCCAGTAGCTGTCGTGGCCCGACTCGCGGGTGAGGGCCGACACATGGGCCATCTCGGCGGGATTGGCCTCGAGCCAGGGGATGCTGCACGGGGCTATGATCGGGGCACCCGGCGCCACCGTCAGCGGGAGCACCCTTCCGTCGAGCAGAGTGCCGTAGCTTGAATGCACCACCACGCCGCCGTCGTCGAAGCCTGTTTCCTCCTCCCCGCCGCTTAGCAGCGGGGCAGTGGCGCGGTTGCCGTACATCCCGACGCTCACCACATTGTGGCCCGTGCAGAGGTCGCTCACCGAGAAGTCGGGATTGGGCGACGGGTTGCCGCGGGCCGTCATCATCTGGGTGTATATGCCGTCGCTGAAGATGTTGACGTGTGTGCCGGGCTCGCCGGAGAAGGTTGGCTTCAGCTCGTAGCGGGCCCATGCCTCTCCCTCATGCTTCTCCTCCGTGCGGGCGTCGTATTCCATTCTGGCCACATAGCGGCCGTTCTCGTCGTCGATTCCGCCGCTGATGGTCACCCAGCCGTCGTAATATCGGGCGAAGGTCTCGTCGTAGTGCTGCGACCAGGGATAGCTCGACACTGTCCATGTCTCGCCGGCGACGGGTGTGAGCACGGGGAATGTGGCCGCCGGGGTGTTGTCGTTGCCGTCGTTGATCACCAGCCTCAGGGAGACGGGCCGGCTGTCGGCGCTCCACCCCTCCACAGCGCCATACATGTAGAACTGCGCCCAGTCCCTGTCCCTTAGTTTCACGGCCACGTCGGGGTCGTCGGCGGTGAAGTCGAACGCCAGGGAATTGAGGTGCTTCCCCTCGTTGCCGGAAGAGAGGCAGATGATGGCCTCGCGGCCGAGCTTGTCCATGTATTGCGAGAAGAGCGATGTGCCGTCGTGGGGGCCGAGATAGGATCCCATCGAGAGATTGACCACGGCAGGACATCCGGTCTCCCTGGCATAGTCGAGGATGTCTTCCACTCCGGCGAGGAGAGCCATCTCCGACTCCTGGCAGAGCGCCACCACCAGGTCGGAACCGGCCGCCACGCCTCCGTAGCCGGCCGCGTCGCAGCCTCCGGCCAGGATTCCGGCCACGTGGGTGGCGTGATACTCGCCTGTGGTGTCGGTGCCCCAGTCGGCATACCCGTCGGGAGCGATGACACGCCGTTCGCCGGCATTTTCAAGATACTGCACAACCCGCCGCAGCCGGCATTCGCCGTCGGCGGTGTAGAAGGCGTCGTGGAGCGGGTCGAGCCCTATGTCGCATATACCCGTCACCACCCCCTTGCCTGTGTAGGGGGGATAGGTGCCGTCGCCGAGGGTCACCTTGTCGGCGTCGTAGCGGCGCATGGCAATGTCCATAGTGGGGCGAGGCCCCGGGCGTCGGATGCGCGGCGCCGGCTCACCCGGCGCCATACGGGCGCCGTAGCCCGGCGGGATGTAGAGAAGTGCGAGGTCGTCGCGGCGCCTCACCACCCTCACTCCCGCCTCCACGAGACGGTCGAGTTCCTCCTCGCTTCCTATTCGCGCCACTACCCCCTGCCAGCCGCTCGTGTCGCCGGCGCCGGGTGTCGGGTCGGCCGCAGCTGTGGCTGCCGCGGCCGATAATATCGCTGTCGCGATCAATAGCCTCATATTCATGAGGCCAAAGATAGTGAAAATGCATCAAACCTGCAAATCAGACTGACGTCGGCAGCCCGGTATCGTCGAAGCCGGAGGCGTCGCCTGGCGTGTCGCCGTCGGCAGGCGCCGCGCCGGAGGCCGGCTCTGTCGGTTTCTCCTTCGCCAGCACGGGGTCGGGGGCACCGGTCTTTCCGGCGTTGGGGTCCTTGAAGAGCCCCGAGAGATAACGCTCGCTGACGCGCTGCATAAGTTCCCAGAAGTTTGGTACGAAGAGGGTGCCCACAAGGGCGTTGAGCGCCATGCCGAATACCACCGCGGTGCCCAGCTCTATGCGGCTGTTGGCTCCCGCTCCGCTCGCGAACATCATAGGCATCACTCCGAAGACGAAGGCCAGGGCAGTCATCATGATCGGCCTGAACCTGATCACGCCCGCGTCGTGGGCACTCCGGGTGATGTCGATGCCCGACTTGCGGAAGTCCATTGCGTATTCCACGATGAGGATCGCGTTCTTGGCCGACATTCCCAGCAGTAGGATGAGTCCGATCTGGGTGTAGATGCTTATGGTCTGCTGCATGAGGATGCAGCCAAGGATAGTGCCGAGGATGGCGATAGGCATCGAGAGCACCACCGCTATCGGGTCGGTCCAGCTCTCATACTGGGCCGAGAGCACGAGGATAGTCATCACGATTGCGAAGATGAAGACGAAACTGATGGTTGTGCCTGCCTGTGTCTCCTGATAGGCGATGCCGGTCCAGGCGTAGGAATAGTTTTTCCCAAGCGTGTCGTTGACTATCTGCTCCATGGCCTTTATGCCCTCCGATGAGCTCGTGCCCTTCGATGGGGTCGCGGTGAGAGATGCCGTGGTGTACATGTTGTAGCGGTTCACGGTGGGCTCGCCCATCACTGGCTTGATATCGGCGAAGGTATAGAAAGGCACCATGTCGCCGTCGGCGTTGCGCACGCTGAGATTCGACAGGTCGGTGACGGTCGCTCTGGCGGCGCCGTCGGCCTGGACGCGCACCTGATAGGTGCGGTTGAAGTCGATGAAGTCGTTGGCATATCCTCCTCCCATATACGAGGAGAGCACGCTGTAGACATCCGAGAGGTCGAGGCCGAGCATCTCCACCCGGTCGCGGTCGATCTTCACGTCATATTGCGGCACAACGCCCTCGTAGAGGCTCGTGATCTGCGCTATGCGCGGATCGCGGGCGGCGGCCTCCCTCACGGTGGCGATGGCGTTGACCATAGCCTCCGGGCCGAGGCTGTTGATGTCGAGCAGCTGCATCTCGAGGCCCGACGAGACGCCGAGGCCGGGAATCGCAGGAGGATTGATCGAGAAGATATATCCCGACTGGATCTTCGATGCCACTTCGTCGGCATAGGCGAGCACCTTGTCGATCGAGCCCTTACGGCCGCGCTCCTTCCATGGCTTCAGCACCACAAACGCCGAGCCCTGGTTGCTGGCGGCACCACCTCCCATGAAGGAGAAGCCCGCCACGGTCATCACGTCTTTCACGTAGGGATTCTTCTTGAGCTCGGCCGCGAATTCGTCGACAACCTTCTGTGTACGCTCCAGCGACGCCCCCGTGGGAAGCTGCACGGAGCTCATGAAATAGCCCATGTCTTCTTCGGGTATGTAGCTCGTGGGCCATTTCATGAAGCCCCAAATGGCCACGCCTGCGATCACGAGGAATGTGGTCATGGAGAGGGCCGGGCGCCGTAGCATTGCCGAGATGATCCTGTCGTAGCAATGCAGCGTCTTGTCGTAGCCTTTGTTGAAGGTCTTGTAAATGACGTTTTTCGTCGGCTTCCTCGGGTTGAGGAAGAGGGCGCAGAGCGCCGGCGTCAGTGTCAGGGCGTTGAAGCCCGAGAAGGCCGTCGACACGGCGATGGTCAGCGCGAACTGCTTGTAGAGCGCGCCTGTGATGCCGCTCACGAAGGCCGTGGGCACAAATACCGACAGCAGCACCAGCACCTCGCCCACCACCGGCCCCGTGAGCTCCCTCATGGCCTTTGTGGCTGCCGCCTTGCGCGAGATGTCGCCACGGTCCACAAGTCGGCTGCAGTCTTCCACCACCACGATCGCGTCGTCGACCACAATGGCGATGGCCAGCACCATGCCGAAGAGCGACAGCGTGTTGAGCGAGAATCCCATGACCTTCATCACCGCGAAGGTGGCGATCAGCGACACCGGGATGGTGAGCATGGGGATGACCACCGCCCGCCAGTTCTGAAGGAAGAGGAGGATCACGATCATGACTATGAGCGACGTCTCCACGAAGGTCACCACCACGTCGTCGATCGACTCCTTGACGTAATCGGTGGAGTTGAGCACCACCTCATAGCTCACACCCTGGGGGAAGTATTGCTGCAGACGGTCCATCTCGGCGAGCGCGCCCTTAGCGACGTCGAGCGCGTTGGCGCCCGGAAACTGCTCCACACCGATCAGGGCCACCGACTGGCCGTTGACCTTCGATATGGCGCTGTAGTCCTGGCTTCCCAGCTCGATTCTCGCCACGTCTTTAAGCCGGAGCACCCCGTCGGGCCCCTGGCGAAGTATTATGTCGCCAAACTGCTCCGGCGTCACGAGCCTTCCCTGACTCGTCAGTGTGTATGCGAAATCGACGTCGCCGTCGCCCGGCGGATTGCCGACCGAGCCTACGCCGACCTCGATGTTCTGGGCGCGGATGGCGGCCGTGACGTCGGCGGGATTGAGCCCGCGGGCGCGCATGGCCTCCGGGTTGAGCCACACCCGCATGCTGTATTCCCCGGAGCCGAACGCCATCACGTTGCCCACCCCTTTCACGCGCGAGAGGGGGTCCGTGATGTGGAGCTGGGCGTAGTTGGTGAGATAGAGGGCATCGTAGAGCGTGGAGTCGCCGCGCAGGGCGAGAAAGAGCACGTTGTTGCTCGAGCGCTTGCTCACGCTCACTCCCTGCTGCGTCACCTCGCCGGGAAGCTGGGCGTTGGCCAGCGAGATGCGGTTCTGAACCTCTACGGCCGCCTCGTCGATGTCGGTGCCGTTCTCGAAGGTGATGGTCAGCGAGTAGCTGCCGTCGGAGCCGGAGTTGGAGCTCATGTAGAGCATCCCCTCGACGCCGTTGACCTGCTCCTCTATGGGCACACCCACCGTGCGGGCCACAGTCGAGGCGTTGGCACCCGGATAGCTCGCGCTCACCATCACCGTGGGGGGAGTGATGTCGGGATATTGCGCTATCGGCAGCGTGCGCACGCAGAGTATGCCCGCAAACACCATGATGAGCGCTATCACGGTGGCGAATATCGGCCTGTCGATGAAGAATTTTGAAAACATGGCTCTCTCGGTTTTAGCGTGTCTGTCTTGGCTTCACTGTCTCTCCCGGCCTGACGGTGAGCAACGCCTTGGAGACGTAACGCTGGCCGGGCTTTATGCCGCTCTCCACCACCCGCAGCGTGTCCTGGTAGAGGTCGCCGGCCTGGATCGGGGTGTAGACCACCTTGTCGGAGTCGTTGAGCGTGTACATATATTTTCCTCGCTGGTCGGTGGCGATCGACGCGTCATTGACTATGACTGCCTTCGGATTCTCGCCGTAGGGGAGGGAGACGGTGACGTACATGCCGCTCTTCAGCTCGTTGTCGGGATTGGAGAGCTTGCCCTTCATGGTCACTGTGCCGGTCGAGGTGTCGACCGACGGTGCCGTATAATAGAGGTCGGTGGTGTAGGATCGGCTCATCGGCTGGCGGAATGTGAGCGGCACGTCGCGGTAGAGCGGACCGCCGATGCCTCCCTGGCTCCCCACGAGAAGCTCATACTGCGAGTCGCTGAGCGAGAAGACGGCCTGAAGGCTGGTGTTGTCGTAGATGGTAGCGAGCTTCACGGCTCCCATGCCGCCCCCCACATAGTTGCCTGGGTCGACGAGGCGCTCGGAGATGTAGCCCGACACGGGGGCCGTCACGGTGCAGTAGCCGAGATTGGTGCGTGCCGTGCTGATGGCTGCCTCCGCGGTCTTCATAGCGGCCTGCGCCTGCTCCATGCTGCTCTTGGCCTGGAGCACCTCCATCTTCGACACAGCGTCGGCCTCCAGGGCCTTCTGCAGCGCCGCATACTGCTTCGAGTAGTATTCATATTCGCTTCGGGCGTTGGCCAGCGAGGCCGTGGCCTGGGAGAGGGCGTCGCGATACTGCGTCGACTCGATGGTGAAGAGGGTCTGCCCCTTCCTCACGTAGCTTCCCGGCTCGTAGCTGCAGGTCAGCAGCTGTCCGTTGACGCGCGCCACCACGTCGGCTGTGGTCGCGGCCACGATTTCCCCGGGATATGTATGGTAGAGCACTACGGAGTCAGTGTAGGCCGTGGCCACGTCGACCTCCGGAGTCTGCGCCTCGGTTTTCTGCTGCTTGCGGCAGCCGGCGGTCCCAGCGGCCAGGATCATGGCGCATGCCAGTATTGCGTATGATGTTTTCATTTGGAATGTTCTTTATCGGGTGTTCATTGTTGTTCCGTTATTTCACCGGGGCCACCGCCGAGCGCCTGGTAGAGGGTGACCAGCGCGGCGAGCGTCGAGCCCCGGGCCGACACGTAGGAATTCTGGTTTTCGAGATAGCTCATCAGGGCGTCCACCACATTGGTGAAGGCCGAGAGGCCGTTCTTGTATCTGTCAACGGCGAGGTCCACGCTTTTTCGGCTCTCCTCCATGAGGTCGGCGAGCAGCGCGGCCGTGTGTCGCTGAGCGTAGTAGGAGCTGAGGGCGTTCTCCACCTCCTCCACCGCGTTGAGCACTGTTAGGTTGTAGCTGTCGATTGCTGCTTCGGTCTGTAGCCTCGCCTCGGTCAGACGGTAGTTGCGGGCCAATCCGTCGAAGATGGTCCATGTGAGTGTCGGGGCCACGGAGTAGGATAGGCTGTGGCTTCCGAAGAGCCCGTCGATGTCGTGGGAGTCGGTGGCTATGCTGCCCTGCAGCGAGAGTGTGGGGAGGAAGTCCTTGCGGGCCACACCGGCTTCGACCGCCAGACGAGCCACCTCCTTTTCGGCCGCCACTATGTCGGGTCGTCGGCGCAGCAGGTCGGCCGGGATTCCCACATCGGGCATGGCGCCCCCGGCGGGGAGGGGAGCCGGACGGAGCAGCATGGGCGCCAGAGTGGCGGGATACTCGCCGGTGAGCACCGCGAGAGCCGAGGCCTGCGTGCGTATCTCCGCTTCCAGCTGGGGAAGGGTCGACTTCGTGGAATAGAGCACTATCCGCGCCTGCGTCACCTCGAGCATGTCGCCGATGCCGGCTTCGAAACGTGCCTCCGTCATCCTGAGCACCTTCTCCTGCTGCTGTAAGTGGCTTAGGGCGACGGCGTGCTGCTCCTGGAGGGTGCGGAGCCGGAAGTATGTCTTGGCCACATTTGCGGCGAGGCTCACGAGCACGGCGTCGTAGTCGGCGCGTGCCGCCTGCGTGGCGGCTTTTCCGGCCTTCACATTGGCGGCCACCCGGCCGAAGACGTCGATCTCCCAGTTCATATTGAAGCCGAGCGAGAAATAGTCGGCTGTCCGTGAGGGTGTGGAGGGATGTGTGGTGGCGCCGGCCGTCTGCGCCTTCTACCATCCGGCGGAGGCCTGGAGGTCGGGCCAGTAGGCCGACCGTGCGAGGTCGGTTTCCTTTCGCGCAAGGTCTATCCTCTTGATTGCTGCGGCCACATTGTAGTTGTTGGCCTGCGCCTTGACAAGGAGCGAGTCGAGCATTGGGTCGCCGAAGGTCGCCCACCAGTCGTCGGCCGCGGGTGCCGTTTGCCGGTATGCCTCGGTGTAAGTCCATCGGGCCGGAAGCGGGTGCTCCGGCGTCGCGGCGTTGTCGGCGCCGGCGGTGGGGCATACTGCGGCGCCGAGCATCGCAACGATGGCGAGGATATGGATATAGCGGTGTCTTTTCATAGGGAAGCGTTGATGTCTAAGCAGTGGAATCACCTGGCGGCGGCCGGCCGTCAGATCCAGATGAGGAAGAAAATGATGAAGATGGCGATGAGCCCCACCACCCACCAGAGTGTGGAGTTGGCCCAGATGGAGTCGTTGACTTCTTTCTCCTCAAGTTCGTTTCCGGAGGGCTGTGTATGCTTTCTGTCTTGGCGTGTTTCCATAATATATGCGCTTATTTTAGCAATATAACGCCGCTGTTTCACCGAAGGTTGACCGTTGGAAGCAAAAACGGCACGGCCCTCGGGCCATGCCGTCGTGATGTGGGCGGTGTATTTGTAGCAGTGTCAGGAGACCACGTTCTGAGGCTCGCCCTCCATCCATTGGCGGAGGTTGGCCACCGAGATCTCCATGCATCTGCGGCGCGCCTCGTGTGTGGCCCATGCCACGTGGGGCGTCACGTAGCAGTTGCGGGCCTTGAGCAGGGGGTTGTCGCAGCGTGGCGGCTCCGAGCAGAGCACGTCGAGCCCGGCGGCATAGAGCCTCCCCTCGTTGAGTGCCTCGGCCAGTGCCGCCTCGTCGACGAGGCCGCCGCGTGCCGTGTTGATGAAGATGGCCGTCGGCTTCATGAGCCCTAAGAGGCGGGCGTCGACCATCCCGCGGTTGTCTTCGGTGAGCGGGCAGCAGAGACACACCACGTCGCAGTCGCTGAAGAGGTGGTCGAGGTCGGTCTTCACCACCTCCGGCAGCTGCTCCTGCGGTTTCGACGAGCACACCGCCACCTTCATGCCGAAGGCGGCCGCGATCCGGGCCGTGGCCTTGCCGATATGGCCGTAGCCCACGATGCCGAGGCTTCGCCCGGCGAGCTCCATCAGCGGGAAGTCGCTGTAGGCGAAGTCTGCGCTCTGACACCATCGGCCGAGCCTGTTCTGCTCCGCGTGATATTCGGCGTGGTTGCATATGGTGAGCAGCAGCGCGAAGATCTGCTGCGCCACGGAGTCGGTGCTGTAGGCCGGCACATTGCATACCGTGATGCTGGCCTCGGCGGCCGCCTTCACGTCGACCACATTGTAGCCTGTGGCGAAAATCCCTATATACCGGAGCTTCGGCAGCAGACGTATCGCCTCCTCGTCGATCACCGTTTTGTTGGTGAGCACCACCTCTGCGTCGAGTGCCCTCTCCACCACCAGATCCGCCGGCGTGCGGTCGTAGAGCGTCACATTGCCTAAAGCCTCGAATCCCTCCCAGCTGAGGTCGCCGGGGTTGAGCGTATATCCGTCAAGTATCGTTATATTCATGTTATCTTTGTTTTTTTTCTGCAAAAATAATCGTTTCGCTCCATAAAAACAAAGCCTTGCGTTGTTATAGGGGTATGAAGAATCTTATATTGCTGCGCCACGGGCAGAGCGCGTGGAATCTCGAGAACCGTTTCACGGGCTGGACCGATGTCGACCTCTCCGACGAGGGGCGCCGCCAGGCCGCGGAGGCCGGCGAGAAAATGAAGAGGGAGGGCCTCGAGCCCCGCTACTGCTTCACGTCATATCTGAAGCGGGCCATCCACACCCTGCAGATCGCCCTCGACGGGCTCGACCGCGCATGGGTGCCCGTGGTGAAGGACTGGCATCTCAACGAGCGCCACTACGGGGCGCTTCAGGGGCTCGACAAGAAGGTGACGGCAGAGAAATACGGCGACGCGCAGGTGCACATATGGCGCCGCAGCTACGACGTGGCGCCCCCGCTCCTCGAGCCCGACGATCCGCGCTTTCCCGGCAACGAGGCCAAGTATGCGGCGCTGACGACCGACGAGCTCCCACTGGGCGAGTCGCTCGAGCTGACCATCCGGCGTGTGCGTCCCTGCTGGGAGGAACTGATCGCTCCTGCGCTGCGCCTCTACGACACGGTGCTTGTGGCGGCCCACGGCAATTCCCTCCGCGGACTTGCCATGATGCTTCTCCATCTTACGCCGGAAGAGGTGATGAAGCTCGAGATTCCCACCGGAGCCCCCTGGCTCTTCCGTCTCGACGACCATCTTTCCGTCACCGACCACCGCTACCTCTGACCCTGTGCTTAATACCTCGTACTCCGTACTTAGTACTTCATAACTCTGACTTAATACTTATCCCATGCGCCTGTCATTCACCTTCGATGAAATCTCCTCATGGCTCACCCGCCTCTGCCGCACGCGGGTGGTTGTGAGCTCCACCGCCGGGAGCGTCCTGACGGTGGCTGTCCCCGTCAACATCCTGCTCGACCTTGTGAGCGTGAAGCTGCGTCTCGAGGTCATCGGTCTCAATCCCCGCATGCTGATGGTGCGCTACAAGAGCGCCTTCGGCGTCGACAAGGTGATCGGCATAGCCTTGAAATGGCTGCGCGGGCGTTATCCAGGCATCGAAAGCGCCGTCGTGTTCCAGCCCGGCAACATCATCAAGGTCGACTTTACGAAAATACCTCGTATGGCGCCGCTGCTCCGCAATCTGGAGCTTAGCCGCCTATACTTCACCAACAGCACCGTGGACCTCGACGGCCAATTGATCGGAGGACAGTAATAGGTTAACCGGCGTTAAAATATCGGCATAATCATTTATAAAGATTAAAGAATGTTAAATCAAGGGAATTTTTTTATGTTGTATAGCATTGTTTTGAAAAATTATTATTAATTTTGCAGTGAGTTTTTCATGGTATTAGATTTTAAGGTTAACACGAAGATTGGTTGTCGGGACGACAATCAATTTTTTTTATGCCTTTGCCCCGCTTCCCATTCTTTCTCTGCACCACGCATATTTCGGAGGGCCAGCATCCGGCCCTCTTCCTTCTGTCTCCCTATATATAGAATGGTTAACGTATGTTAACAATAGCCTGACGAGATTGCTTAAAACTTAAAGAATGTTAAATCATAGGAAATTTTTGTGTTGTATAGCATAAATCTTAAAAATAATCATTACCTTTGCATTGAGTTTTTCATGGTATTAGATTTTAAGGTTAACACGAAGATTGGTTGTCGGGATGACAATCAATTTTTTTATGCCCGTTCCCGACCCTCGCGATGCCCCTGTGAAAAATGCTTTTTTCTTGCAGATGATGAAGTTTATTCGTAAATTCGCGCACGGTACTATCCATCACAACGATTGCCGACTAAAGACCAAGCACTAAAGTCTAACGACTAAACACTAAACAATAACTTCTAAACTCCATTGCTTATGAAAGGAATCATTACCCTTGCCTTATTCCTGATGGCCTCGGCAGCCATCATACCGGCGTCCGCCGCTCAGACACGCGCCGACAGCGGCGATGATGCAATCACCATCACCCCGGCCACCAAAGCCGTCTCAGGCTGCGGCAGCGAGGAGACCTTCAGCGCCCCGCGCGGCCTCGCTCCCATGAAGGAATCTCCAGACGATGTTGAAAATGGCGGCACCGTTGGCGAAGAGGAACCCCCGTTCTACTTCACCGTCTCATACTCCGACGCCGTGCTGACCATCAAGGCATATAACGTAGTGAATACCTGCGGCCTCGTGGAATACAATCCCGAAATCAAACGAGACGGCAATGAGCTTCACTTCGTCACCAACATGATGGGAATGGCAGACTGCCTCTGTATATATAATGTGGAGGCTACGTTCGAGGGCATAGAGCCGGGACACTACACCCTGCGTTTCGACTATAGAGAAGAGATATGGGAGATCGACCTTGAAGAGGGCGCCAACGCCACCTTCGACATGACCCCCGGCGCCGTGGCCGAAGCCGTAATGGAGGGCATCAGCTTCCAGCGTAACGGCGACATGCTGACAGTGCTGGCCGAAGGTGATGTAGCCGTGACTGTCACCAATGCCTCCGGCGTGTGCGTAAATAAGACGAGTGGAAAGAACGCTGTCAATGTCTCGCTCGCCGGGCTTCCCGCCGGCTGGTATGCCGTGAAGGCGAAGAGCGCCACCGGGACCCGCGGCAAGCTCGTCATGCGCTGATCTCCATCATGCCCCTGACGCATCAAATCCAGGGCGCGTTAAATGTAAAACCGCGATAGAAGCTCAGTCTATCGCGGTTTTACATTTAACGCCTTCTTGACTCTTGATTCTATCGCCTGAAAGCGATAGAATAATCCATCTTTTTTGTCGGATTCTGCATTTCACACTGTGCCAAACCTTACTAACTTTGCACCGTTGACATAAAATCTGACATCAATGGAAAAATACAACCGTTTCTTCATCGTCTTCGTCTGCCTCGTCTCAGCCATGGGAGGCCTCCTCTTCGGCTACGACTGGGTCGTGATTGGAGGCGCAAAACCCTTCTACGAGGCCTTCTTCGGCATCGCAGGACACCCGGGCCTCCAGGGCCTCGCAATGTCGGTGGCCCTTGTCGGCTGCCTCGTCGGCGCAATGGCTTGCGGATGGCTCGCCGACTCCATCGGCCGCAAGCGCCTCCTCATCGTCTCCGCGCTCATCTTCCTCGTATCGGCCTACGCCACAGGCGCCTTCTCCACATTCTCCGGCTTCCTTGTGGCACGCTTCGCCGGAGGCATCGGCATCGGACTCGCCTCCGGTCTCTCCCCGATGTATATCGCCGAGATATCTCCCTCGTCGATCCGAGGGCGGCTCGTCTCTGTCAACCAGCTCACGATCGTCGTCGGCATTCTCGCCGCGCAGATCGTCAACATGCTCATCGCGCAGCCCGTGGCCCCCGGCGCCACCCCCGAGATGATAGCTCAGACCTGGAACGGGCTGCATGCCTGGCGCTGGATGTTCTGGGGCGCCGCCTTCCCCGCCGCCGCCTTCTTCCTCCTCGCCTTCCTCATCCCCGAGAGCCCGCGCTGGCTCGTGATGAAGGGGCGCCTCGCCGAGGCCGGCGAGATACTGCGCCGCATCGGCGGCGCCGGCTATGCCGCCAGGGCAGTTGTGGCCGATGAGACAGCCGACCGCACCCAGGGCGGTCTCTGTCAACTCTTCACCCGCCGCTACCGCCGCGTGCTTCTCCTCGGCATCGTCATCGCCGTCTTCCAGCAGTGGTGTGGCACCAACGTCATCTTCAACTACGCCCAGGAGATATTCTCCGAGGCCGGCTACGAGCTGGGCGACGTCTTCTTCCAGATCGTGGTGACCGGTATCACCAACCTCGTCTTCACCATCGTGGCGATGTACACCGTTGACCGTCTCGGGCGCCGCCGCCTCATGCTGCTCGGCGCCGGCTCGCTCGGCCTCGTCTACCTCATACTCGGCGGCTGCTACTTCCTGCATCTCAAGGGCTTCGTAATGATGCTGCTCGTCGTGGCCGCTATCGCATGCTATGCCATGACCCTCGGCCCCGTGACGTGGGTGCTCCTCGCGGAGATCTTCCCCGACCGCGTGCGCGCCACGGCAATGGCCGTCTGCACCTTCTCCCTCTGGATGGGTAGCGCCACCCTCACTTTCTCATTCCCTTATCTAAACACCTTCCTCGGCCCCGACTTCACATTCTGGATCTACAGCGCCATCTGCGCAGCGGCCTTCGTGTTCTTCATGCGCCGCTGCCCCGAGACCCGCGGCAAGTCGCTCACCGACCTCGAGAAGGAGCTCACCGATTAAAACTAAAAGACTGATATAGCAATGACCCACAGCAAAGCAACCGCGTGGCGCGAACGCGTCACCATACCCACCTACGAGGTCGGCGCCCCCGAGAAAGCACCGATGTTTCTTGAGAAGCGCGTCTACCAGGGCTCCTCGGGAGTGGTATATCCCTACCCCGTGATCGAGAGCGTCGCCGACACCGCCGTGCCTAAGGAGTATGACGCGGTGTATATGGAAAACGAATACATCAAGGTGATGGTGCTCCCCGAGCTCGGAGGGCGCGTGCAGATGGCCTACGACAAGATCGCCCGGCGCCACTTCGTCTATTACAACAGCGTGATCAAGCCGGCTCTCGTCGGCCTCGCCGGACCCTGGATCTCCGGCGGCATCGAGTTCAACTGGCCCCAGCACCACCGTCCCTCCACCTTCATGCCCGTCGACTGCGACATCGAGCGGGGTGCCGACGGCTCCGTCACCGTCTGGGTAGGGGAAATCGAGCGCATGAACCGCCAGAAGGGCACCGCAGGTTTCACCCTACGCCCAGGTTGCGCCTATCTCGAGATCCGGGGACGCGTCAGCAACCCCACCGACCTGCCGCAGACATTCCTCTGGTGGGCTAACCCCGCCGTGGCCGTCAACGACCACTACCAGAGCGTATTCCCGCCCGACATCAACGCCGTCTTCGACCACGGCAAGCGCGCCGTCTCCTCGTTCCCCATCGCCACCGGCACATACTACAAGATGGACTATTCGGCCGGCGTCGACATCTCCAACTACCGCAACATCAAGGTGCCCACCTCATACATGGGAGTCAACTCGAAGTTCGACTTCGAAGGGGGATACGAGAACGACACCCGCGCCGGAATGCTCCACGTGGCCTCCCACCATGTCTCGCCCGGCAAGAAGCAGTGGACGTGGGGCAACGGCGACTTCGGACGCGCCTGGGACCGCAACCTCACCGACTCCGACGGCCCGTATATCGAGCTGATGGCCGGCGTCTTCACCGAAAACCAGCCCGACTTCACATGGCTCCAGCCATACGAGGAGAAGCGCTTCACGCAGTATTTTTTCCCCTACCGCGAGCTGGGCGTCGTGAAGAACGCCAGCCGCGACCTCGTGATCAACGTGGAGCCCGCCGCTCCGGGCCACGTCACAGTCAAGGTGTTTGCCACCCGCCGGCAGGAGGTGCGTGTAGTGCTCGCCGGCGCCGACGGCCACGTCTGGCTCGACGAGCGGCTGACCCTCACGCCCGAGGAGGTGTATGTGCGCGACGTCGAAGCGGGCGCCGCAGACCCCGACACCCTCTCCCTCCGCATCCTTTCCCCGCAGGGCCGCGAGCTCCTCTCATGGACTCCCATGCCCGACGAGGTGCGTCCCCTCCCCGACGCCGCCGAGGCTCCCGCCCTTCCCGCCGACACTAAGACCGTGGAGCAGCTCTACCTCACCGGACTGCATCTCGAACAGTACCGCCACGCCACCTACAGCGCCCTCGACTACTACGAGGAGGGGCTGCGCCGCGACCCTGACGACGTGCGCTGCAACAACGCCGTAGGCCTCTGGTATATCCGCCACGGACGTTTCGCGAAGGCTGAGCCATATCTGCGCCGCGCTGTCGCTGTGTGGCGCCGCCGCAACCCCAATCCCTACGACGGCGAGCCTCTCTTCAACCTCGCCCTCTGCCTGCTCCACCTTGACCGCATCGACGAGGCTTACGATCTCTTCGCCAAGGCAGCCTGGAACGCCGCATGGAAAGACCCCGCCTATCTCAACTGCGCCCGCATAGACTCGCGCCGAGGCGACTTCGACATCGCGCTGGAGAATCTTGAGGAGTGTCTCGTCAACAACGCCCGCAACCACCAGGCCCTCGCCCTCCGCGCCATGATTCTCCATAAGACAGGGCGCGACGCCGAGGCCCTCGCCGAGGCCCTCGCCATCGATCCTTTCAACTTCGGAGCCCTCTGGGCGCGCTGCCTCGCCTCGGACGAGACCGCCGACCTCGGACGTCTCAAGACGCTCATGCGCCGCTACTCCGGCAACTACGACGCCACGGCCCTCGCGCTCGTGGCCGCCGGTCTCGTCTACGAGGCCATCGCCCTATGGGAATTGGCCGTAGAGGAGAAGGCCGTCACTCCGATGACCTACTACTACATGGCGTGGGCGGCCGCTCCCGCCGGCGACCCGCGCGTGGCATCATGGCTCGCAACGGCCCGCGAGATGCCGACCGACTACTGCTTCCCCAACAGCCTCGAGGCCGTACATGCCCTCCGCTTCGCCATCGAAGCCGACCCGCAGGACGCCTCGGCGCCCTATTACCTCGGGCTGCTCTACTACGACAAGCGGCAGTATGACGAGGCGATCGTCCTCTGGCGCCGCTCGGCGGAGCTGCGCGGCGACTTCCCGCTCGTGTGGCGCAACCTTGCCCTCGCCCTCCACAACGTGGAAGGCGACGCCGACAGGGCGCTCGAATATATGGAGCGCGCCTGCGCGCTGGCTCCCGAAGACCCGCGCCTGCTCATGGAGCTCGATCAGCTTCGCAAGCGCCTGCGCCTGCCGCACGCCTGCCGCCTCGACGCCCTCATGGAGCGCCGCGGGCTCCTCGCCATGCGCGACGACCTCTGGCTCGAGGCAGCCACGCTGCTCAACCAGACCGGGAGCTTCGAGGAGGCCCGCAGGATGATTGCCTCGCGCCGGTTCCATCCATGGGAAGGGGGCGAGGGGAAGGTCTCCGGGCAGTATCAGATAAGCCGCGTGGAGCGTGCCAAGGAGCTGCTGGCCGATGGCTCCGCCGAGGCAGCGGCGCAGGCCGCCCGTCTGCTCGAGGAGTGTCTCGTCTATCCCGAGAACCTCGGCGAGGGGAAGCTCTACGGCGCCCCCGACAACGACTTCAACTTCTGGCTCGGCGAGGCTTACGCCATGCTCGGCGACGCCGACAAGGCGCGCCATTATTGGGAGCTCGCCGCACAGGGAGCGCTCGAGCCCTCGCCCGCGCTCTACTACAACGACGCCAGCCCCGACAAGATCTTCTATCAGGGTCTCGCCCTGCTCCGTCTCGCCCGCGACGCCGAGGCCCGCTCGCGCTTCCATAAGCTCGTCTCCTTCGGCGAGAAGCACCTCTTCGACAAGGTGACGATCGACTACTTCGCAGTCTCTCTGCCCGACCTGCTGATCTGGAACGACGACCTCGACCGCCGCAGCCGCGTCCACTGCCTCTACATGATGGCGCTCGGCTACGCCGGACTCGGCGACACGCGCCACCGCGACCGCTACGCCGCCGAGGTGGCTGAGCTCGACATCAACCATCAGGGCGTGATGGCGCTGCGCTCGTCGCTTCCGCTCGTCGAAAAGCTGGTATCTCCCGGAAAATGATTATTTTTGCATTATAATAGACAATTCGATGAAACGCATATCGACACTTATGGCGGGGCTCGTGCTGGCCGGCGCCTCGCAGGCCGCCGGCTGGGACGTCTCCCTGGCCGGACCGTGGGAGGTGAGCCTCGACAGCCTGCGCACCTTCAGCGGCATCACCATGCCCTCCACCACCGACCTCGCCGGGCTCGGCGAGCCCTCGCGCCTCGCCCCGGTGCTTGAGAAGCCGCAGCTCCTCCACCTCACGCGCCGCCACTCCTTCATCGGCAAAGCGTTCTACCGGCGCACCGTCGACATCCCCGCCGAGGCCGCGGGCAAGCCCCTCGAGCTGGAGCTCGAGCGCGTGCTCTGGGCCAGCGACCTGTGGGTCGACGGCAAGCCCGCGGGCACCACGCAGGAGAGCCTCGTGGCGCCCCACCGCTTCCGCATCCCCGGCCTCTCCGCCGGGCGTCACGAGATAATGGTCGCCGTCGACAACCGCCGGCGCTACAACATCAACAGCGCCGACCTCGCCCACGCCTACACCGATGACACACAGACCAAGTGGAACGGCATGCTGGGACGGATGCGCCTGCGTGTCGTGCCGGAGGTCGAGATCACCGGTCTGCGCGTCGTGCCGGGCGCCGACCCGCGGCAGACGGTGCTCAAGGCCGACCTCGTGAAGCGCCCCGGCGCCCCGGGGAAGGTGACCGTGAAGGCCAACTTCGGGGGCGCCCTCAGCGAGGCCACATTCCGTCTCAAGGGCGACACCACCGGCGTGACGATGCCCCTCGCCATGCCTGACTCCGTGCGACTCTGGAGCGAGTTCGACCCGGCGCTCTACGACCTCACCGTCACTTGCGGCGGCGACACCGTGGGCATGCGCACCGGCCTGCGCACCATCTCCACCGACGGCACGCGGCTGCTCGTCAACGGCACGCCCGTCTTCCTGCGCGGCACCCTCGAATGCTGCGTCTTCCCCCTCACCGGCACTCCGCCGACCGACGACGCCGGCTGGCTCCACACCTTCGAGGCGGCGCGCAGCCACGGCCTCAACCACCTGCGCTTCCACTCCTACTGCCCGCCCGACGCCGCCTTCCGTGTGGCCGACAGCCTCGGCTTCTACCTCCAGGTGGAGCTCCCCAACTGGAGCACCAACCTCGGCGAGCCGCAGGTGGAGAACCTCAAGCCGTATCTGATGGACGAGTACCGCCGCATCATCGACGCCTACGGCAATCATCCCTCGTTCTGCCTGCTGAGCGTCGGCAACGAGCTCCAGCATGACTTCGAGTTCCTCAACGATGCCGTGGAGGAGATGCGCGGCTACGATCCGCGTCGGCTCTACACCACCACCACCTTCACCTTCGAGCCGGGCCACGGGCTCCATCCGGAGCCGCAGGACCAGTTCTTCATCACGCAGTACACCGACAAGGGGTGGGTGCGCGGTCAGGGCGTCTTCAACGACGAGGCGCCGTCATTCTCGCGCGACTACCGCGAGGCGGCCGCCGGGCTTGGCGTGCCCCTCATCTCGCACGAGATCGGACAGTATGCCGTCTATCCCGACATCTCGGAGATTCCGAAGTACACCGGCACGCTCGACCCGCTCAACTTCAAGGCCGTGCGCGACGACCTCGGGCGCAAGGGACTGCTCGGCAGGGCGAAGGAATACACCGAGGCATCGGGTCGCCTCGCCTCGATCCTCTACAAGGAGGAGATCGAGCGGGCGATGAAGACGCCCGGCTTCGCCGGGTTCCAGCTCCTGGGCCTCCAGGACTTCCCGGGCCAGGGCACGGCCCTCGTGGGTCTGCTCGACGCCTTCTGGGACTCGAAGGGAGTCGTGGAGCCGGAGGAGTTCCGGCAGTACTGCGCCCCGGTGGTGCCGCTGGCGCGGTTCGATAAAGCGGTGTGGACGGCCGGCGAGCCGTTCGGCGTCGCCTTCGAGGTGGCCAACTTCCATCCCGGCGAGCTCGCCGGGAGCGGGCTGGAGTGGAGTCTGACGCCTGCCGATGGCGGCAAAGCAGTGGCCGGTGGCACGCTGCCCGTGAAGGGAGCTCCCGCCGGATACGTCTCGCGCATCGACAGCCTCGGCTTGACCCTTCCGGCGATCGGGAAGCCAGCGAAATACATCCTCAGGGCGTCGCTCGACGGGGGCAGATGGCACAACTCGTGGCCGATATGGGTCTATCCCGCGCCGACGGCACTCGGCAAGAGCGACGTGGTGGTGACGCGCGACCCGGCGGAGGCCGTGGCCCGCGCCCGGAAGGGAGCGAAGGTGCTGCTCACCATGACCCCCGACAGCGTGAAGGGCCTCGAGGGGCGCTTCATCCCGGTGTTCTGGAGCCCCGTGCATTTTCCCGACAAGAGCGGCACGATGGGTCTGCTGTGCGACCCCGCGCATCCCGCACTGGCGTCGTTCCCCAACGACGGCCACGGCGACTGGCAGTGGTGGCGTCCGCTCAAGCAGTCGAAGGCCATGGTGGTCGACGGGCTGCAGGGCGTGACGCCCGTGCTGGAGGCCGTCGACGTCTTCACCTCCAACCGCAGGCTGAGCTATATGTTCGAGGCACGCTGCGGCGAGGGTGCCGTAATGGTGAGCGCTATCGATCTGCTGAGCGGCTCCGACACCTATCCCGAGATCAACGCGCTGCTCCACAGCGTGGTGGATTATATGGAGTCGTCGGCCTTCGCGCCGGCCGGCGCCATCACCGGCGAGGAGCTCGACACCCTGCTTGAGCGGCCATGACCACATCGGGCATCTTCAGGCAGAAGGCCGGCTTTGCCGGCGAGCGGTTGATAGTGCTTCCTCCGGCTGTCGTAAGACAGCTGGAGGAGGACCCTCTGACGGCCCTCCTCCATATAACTGACATAGGCTATTTTCCCAAGGCGCTCCATCATTACAGGGAGCGCCTTGAGCCTATATCACAGTATGTGTTTATCTATTGCCTCGACGGGCGGGGATGGTTTGAGATCGACGGGCGGCGGCAGGAAGTGGCGGCGGGGGAGTACTTCGTGCTTCCTCCAGGGAAAGCCCACCGCTACGGGGCCGACGACGCGGAGCCGTGGACGATCTGCTGGATGCATTTCAAGGGAGACAGCGCGTCGCTCTACGCGCCGGAGCGGGTGGAGCCGATGGCGCTTCTGCCGGCCGCCGACTCGCGCATCAGCGAGCGGCTGACGCTCTTCGACGAGATCTTCGCGACGCTGAGCGCAGGCTACAGCCGTGGCAACCTGCTGTATGTCACCTCTATGCTGCATCATTTCCTGGGATCGTGCCGCTTCGTGGAGCAGTATCGGGCGGCTTCGGGCGGCAAGGCGTTGTCGATGGTGGAGATGGCGGTGCATTACATGCGTGAGAACCTCAGCCGGCGGCTGACGGTAGAGGAGATTGCGGAGCAGGTTGGGTGCTCGGCGCCGCATTTCGCGGCCCTGTTCAAGGAGCACACGGGTCGTTCGCCGATCAATTATTTTCTGGACATGAAGGTGCAGCTGGCGTGCGGATTGCTGGATACCACCGACCTGAAGGTGAATCAGATCGGCTGCCAGCTGGGCATCGATGACCCGTATTATTTCTCGCGGCTGTTCAAGCGCCAGATGGGCGTGTCGCCGCGGTCCTACCGGCAGGTGAAGAAAGGGTGAGGCGTTTCGCTGCTAATCGCGGGAGAAGAGGTCGCGGGTGTAGACCTTGGCCTTGACGTCGGCGAGGGCGGCATCCGTGCGGTTGGCGAGGATGGCCCGGGATAGGCGCTTGAACTCGTCGAGGTCGTTGACCACGCGGCTGCCGAAGAACGTGCTGCCGTCGTCCAGCGTTGGCTCGTAGACGATCACCGTCGCGCCCTTCGCCTTGATGCGCTTCATCACGCCCTGGATCGACGAGTGGCGGAA
>CANQRV010000045.1 GCA_947626355.1 uncultured Muribaculaceae bacterium | reverse complement strand
AGGAGATTGCGACCATACTTCTGCGTCCTGCTTATACCCCAAAATTCGATGTTTTCAAATTTTTGTCATGTACTTAACAACTTTACACATAAGTAAGCCAACAGTGGATTTCCCCTCAACCATTTTATTCCCTCATCTGTGTAACACATAAAACCTCTCTTGACGGCTTCATCAAATATTTCCTTGATTTCCTCATTGTCTGTAATCGGAGACTGTTTAACCCTCTGCCCCTGCTCGGTTGAGGTGTCGGGTTGAGGTGTCAGAAACTCACTCTCTATTTCGGAGACAACCTTATTAAGACAGTCAACAATCAGATTCCACTCTCTGAATATACCCCACACTGTATTTATATAGTCATAGGCTTCGGCATAGTCCATGATTTCTGACAATATTTTCGTTGTCGGGATATTGTCACCAAAAGCCAAATCAACGTCTTCGATTTTGGAAACATCGGCTTGATTAATGCTGAATTTCAAGTGCTTCAACCTCCTGCCAATCGTTGTTTCATCGGGAATATCCTCAACGATACCGTTGTTTATATCCTCGGTCAGCGTGGAATGTGTCAGTCTTCGATATAGGTTCTCAATATCTGTCGTGATCAGTTTACTTGTCTTCAATACGTTGTAAGATAATAACCCATCTTCCAGCCTTATTGGGAGGTCATTTATCATATCCACCAGTCTGCAAACCTCGTGGAATGTACTGATATAGTTTCTTATTGCTTGTCGGAGCTTGCCGTCTGTTTCCATGCTCAAAAAATAAAATTAAAAATTTCGGGAGGGGGTGACACTCTCTTTTCTGTGACCCCAAAGGGGGGGAGGGGGTATCAACTACCCACCTCCGAAAAGATGTCAGACAGACGGTCAACGGCTGCATCCTTGCTCTGATTCAGTAGTTCAGCATAGATTTGTGTCGTTTCCAGTGAGGTGTGACCCATCAACTTGGAAACAGTGTAAATGTCCGTGCCACTGTTGAGGGATAGGGTTGCAAACGTGTGCCGTGCTGCATGAAATGTGAAGTCTTTTGTTATCCCTGCTGCCTTGCTCCATGCCCTCAACGTCCTGCCGATAGTGGCATTTATCGGGAGACCTCCAAACACTTTGTCTGTGAGTGCTGCCCCCTCTCGTTTCGGCATCCATGCTATTGCCTGACTGTTGAGTTTCATATATAGTGGCTGTCGGGTCTTTTTCATAGTGACTTGCAGACGGAGGTCTTGACCGTCTTTCTTTATGTCTTGCCACTCCAGTTTCATGATGTCACTGATTCGGAGACCACAAAAGCATGAAAACAGAAATGCTTGCTTAACCAGTGGGTTCTTGCACTCCGTCTGCATCAATGCTTTCACCTCATCGGCTGTGAGAAATTCTTTCTGCACCTGCTGCTGTCGGGGAAGTTCTCCATCATCTTTCATCGGGTCTGTCGGATTCTTTGTTATTACTCCCTCCTTGACGGCCTTGTCAAGACAACTTCTGAATCCTAAAAAGACATAGAAACAATTATTGTGAGACATTCTGTAAACCTTATCGGCATTTGCCCCCTTGCCCTCCCTGCTGTAACTGTGGAGGTGTTTCAGAAATGCTCGGCAAAAGTCCGTGTCTATCTGATTCAGTTGAACGGTGTTGTACTTTGCCCCCATCCATTCTTTCAAGTGGAATATAACGGCTGATGCTCTCCGTTGCTTTGAGTCCGTGGTTGAGGTCTCGGCTAACTTCATGTAGTTATCCATCCAGTCTTTCAGCAACATCTTGCTTAAAGATATGACCTTGTTCTCCACTTTCCCCAGTTCCACAACATCTTTTTCCCTTGCAACTCGGAGGGATTCTGCTTGCAGTAGTATCTTGTGGTTTCGTGCTTTGATAGCCTTGACCTCATCGGGTGTGCCATCCTCAACGAGAAGACGGAGGGGTCTGCCGTTCTCGTCTTTCAAAAACTCATAGGCTCGTTTGCCGTCCTTGTAGAGGTCTAAGTAAATAGACCGTTCTCCGTTTGCCAGTTCCTTAAATCGGATTCTGACCAACTGTTTGACCTTTGGGGAGGTCTTTTTCTTTGGTCTTGCCATGTCGTTACTAAGTTTTGTTACCTACTGCAAAGATAATAATAAAATCGGAAACGAGTAACAAAACGAGTAACAAAAATGCTAATAAAAACTGTTACCAACGGAAAACAAACCTCTCTGACTATCGGCTAACTCTCTGATATTATTTGCAGTTGATATTAGTTTATTTTCCTATCAAAAACAATCGGGTTTAGTTTTTTGTATCTGCAAAGATAATCATTTTCATCGGATTGGGCAACAGCGAGAAAAAGGACACCGGGTATCCCTCCCGATGTCCAACCACTAAATCCACGTCAAAAATGAAACAAAAACATTATGACGTTGAATCTTATCGCAAAGGTAGTCATTTCTGACCGCCTTTACAACTCTATAACAAGCGAAAGTGCCAAAGTGTCGAAAATGCCACGGGGGATTATCAGCCTCAATCAACATCAAAGGCGACTTTGCCGAGTTTGTTTATGGCTTTCTGTTTGCGCTGGTCGATCACATGAAGATATTTCTCAGTCATCTTGATGCTCGCGTGTCCGAGAAGAGAGGATACTGTCTTTATGTCGGTTCCGGCATTCAGAAGATTTACGGCGAAACTGTGCCGGGCGCAGTGCCATGTGATGCTCTTCTTGATTCCTGCGTTCTTCACCCATCGGGCGAGATGCTTTCTCGCCGTACCCTTGTGAGGCAGGTCGAATATTCTCTCCCTCGGGTTATACTGTCAAGACTGCAATTTGATTAATTTGCATTGTCATAGGGAGTTGTCGGTTGAAGTCTTGATTGCAAGGCGGCTGTTAGTCTGTATTGACGTATGAACGTATTAATGGACGAACGTCATGACGTTATGATGTAATGATGTATTTAGGTAATGATGTCATGATGTATAAATGTACTGACGTATGGAACATCTGAACGATACCTATGGACTCGCAGGGTGGCGGCGGGGACGCCGCCTCTCCCAGACATGGGCTATGTTGTCGATGATAGCTATGGGCTCGCAGGGGGGCGGTTAGGTGCGTAGCCCTTGGGAGTGGCGGCGTCTCGCCGCCTTCGCGAAGCGAGGCTGCGCCGGCAATGGACCCTCAGCAGGAAGATACCAATGGACTCGCGGGCTGGCGGCGGGACGCCGCCTCTCCCAATGGACTCGCAGTATTCGAGCCGGATGGGGTGCATGCCGTGATAATCGAGGCGGAAAGCGGATGCACCAGGGTGCATCCCTACATCGTGGATTTTCGCCGGTTTTCGTCGGTTATCGCCGGGCGGACGCTTTGAAAAGCGTCCCTGCAGACCGGTTATGGGATGATGATGACAAATACGGAAAAGCAGCCGCCGGCACGGGGCCGGCGACTGCCAGTATAGAGAATAAAGCGGATTTTCCTTAAGTATGAAGTCAGAGTTATGAGGGACTAAGTATAGCGGCGTTCAGACGAGGCTGAGCGCCTGGCTTATCTTCAGTCGAGGCTCCACTCGAAGAGGCCGGCGGAGTTGTCGGCGGGGAGGTCGATCTCCATCTTCACGGCGGTGGTGGTCACGGGGTCGAACATCACTTTGTTGGCGCTCCCTTTCTCCACGCCGTAGGCCGACGGATCGACTACCGGCTGCCACTCGCCGGCGGCATCGCGATAATACATCCTCCAGGCTTTCGGCACGCGGCAGCCGCCCCACGGGCCGTCGTCATACCAGTAGACGGTGGCGCTGCCAACCTCTTTCTCTGCAGGGAACTCGTAGCTGATCCACTCCGTAGTGCCCTGCTTCGGCCACCAGTGGTAGTAAGGTATCGAGCGGTCGTTCTCGTCCTGCGGCACGAGGCCGTCGCTGATCGAGGAGAGGGCGCCCTCGCGCGACGAGGCGTCGACCTTGCTCTGCGAGGCGAGCGTCGGGGGCATCGTGGCGCGTGCGGCGTTGAGGTCCTGCGCCATCCATACCTCCATGTTGCTGCGTCCGCGGTGGTTCCATGCGTAGTAGGGGATGAGGTTGACCTTCACGTCCCTGGCGCCGAGGCGTCCCTTCTCGTCATAACCGAGCACCTGCGCGTCGGTCGTGATCTTCACCACGCCTTCCAGCAGCTCCGGCTCGAAAGTCTCTGTGAACACGGGATTGCGGTTGACAAGCGTGCTGAGCACGTCGAAGTCATTGTCGGGGAACTCCGCGCAGAAGACGATCGGGCCGCGCTCCACGGCCACCATGCCGCGGTCGGCCTCCACCTTGTTGTGGGCCTTCACCGTGCGCACCGGCATGTCGAGACTGAGCTCAACCCTGTCGCCCTTCTTCCAGTCGCGGCTGACGGTGTAGTAGCCGTCGGCGGTGAGCTCGCCGTCGGCCGGCCTGCCGTTGACGAGCACCCTGTAGCCGGGGCGCAGGTTGTCGCTGTAGGTGTAGAGGTTGCCGGGCACGGGCTGGTTGCGCACCCATCCGGGTATGCGGAGCTTGAGGGCGAAGCGTCCGGCCTTGTTCTTATCGACCGTCACCGCGATGTCGCCGTTCCACGGATAATCCGTCTTCTGGCTGAGCTCCACCTTCCTGCCGTTGACGTCGAGGTCGGCGTCGTTCGACATATAGAGGTTGACGTAGACGTTATCGTCCTTCACGGCATATACGTAGCCGGGGAGCGACGGGATGAAGCGGGCGATGTTGGAGGGGCAGCAGGCGCAGCCGAACCAGGGCTGCCGCTGGTGCTGGCCCATGCTCTGGAGGGGATTGGGATAGAAGAAGGCGCCGCCGTCGATCGACACTCCGGAGATGAGGCCGTTGTAGAGGGTACGCTCGGCCACGTCGTAGTATTTCGAGT
This sequence comes from uncultured Muribaculaceae bacterium, assembly GCA_947626355.1. Taxonomy (GTDB): domain Bacteria; phylum Bacteroidota; class Bacteroidia; order Bacteroidales; family Muribaculaceae; genus Lepagella. Next base: position 19,058 of record CANQRV010000045.1, on the reverse strand, counting down.
CGCCGTGGAGGAGGAAGAGGCGATGGTTGACGTAGACATTGCCGATGGCGGCGCAGGTCTCGCAGTAGGCCGACATATTGGGGAGCTCGTAGTTGGCGCCGAAGGCCTCGCCGTTGCTGGTGGCGCCGATGCCGCCCGTGATGTAGTATTTCTTGCCCACGATGTTGTCCCAGATGCGGTCGATGGCCTTGATGTAGGCGGAGTCGCCTGTGAGGGCTGCCACATCGGCCATGCCGGCATACATATAGGCGGCGCGCACGGCGTGGCCCACTGCCTCATCCTGCTCCACCACCGGCCTGTGGGCCTGGCTGTATTCGTCGCGGCGGCTGGTGTAGCCGCGCTTGTCGAGGAAGTACTTGGCCTGGTCGAGATACTTCTTGTCGCCTGTGACGAGGTAAAGCTTGGCGAGGGCCATCTCGGCGATCTGATGGCCGGGCACGCGGGCCACCTGGCCGGGGCCGTCGCCGATCTCGCGGCACACGCAGTCGGCATACTTTATCGCTATGTCGAGGAAATTGCGCTTGCCTGTGGCCTGATAGTGGGCGATTGCGCCCTCCACCATGTGGCCGAGATTATAGAATTCATGGCTGAGGTCTTCCACCGCTTCCCAGCGTTTCGAGCCGGCCCACTCATGCGGGTGTTTAGGGTTCATCGTGCGGCTGGTGTAGAGGTAGCCGTCGGGCTCCTGGGCCGCGGCCACGATCACGAGCACACTGTCGATATATGCCTCGAGCTTCGGGTCGGGATACGTCTGTAGCAGGTAGGAGGCGCCCTCGATCGTCTTGTAGACGTCGGTATCGTCGAACGACAGGCCGCCGACCTTGATGGTGTCGCTCGGATGGGCGGCCTTGATGAAATTCTCATAGCGTCCGGTCTCCTCGCATTTGCTGAAGGCAAGGGGGATGGTGACTTCCCGGCTTGCCTTGAGGCGCTTGCCCCAGAAACTGTCGGTCACCTTCACCGACGTGAAGGGCACGGGATTGATCGGATAGCCGTGACTCTGGCTCTGGCTCTTCTTCGGGGCTGCCGAAGCCGGGGTCAGCGCGATGGCGAGCGCGGCTGTCAGGATTAAGGTCTTTTTCATGAGTGTCGGTTATTTTTGTTTCGGTATATATTCATCGTATAGGCGCAGGGAGCCTATGTATCCGGTAAACGGCCATTCCCCCTCGGCATTGCGTCCGAGAGTGACATACTGCGAGGGCTTGACGAGCAGCTGGATGTCTTTCTCGCTGATGAGCTCGCCGTCGACGTAGACGCGCTCCATGCGGCCGTCGAAGCAGACGTAGATGTCCTGCCACTTTCCGGCCTTCGACGCGGCATCCTTCCATCCTGCGTCCTCATACCAGCCGTAGTGCTGCATCATGCCGCATCGGGGCTCCGTGCCGTTGACGGCCATGATCTTCTCCAGCTCGTCGTGGCTGGTGGTGAAGTCGGCCACACACTCATTCTCCTCGAGTGTGGGATTGAGTATCGTCATCTCCAGCGTGTAGGGGCAGTTGTCGCGCATCGTGGCGGGGAGCATGAAGCTGGAGCGGTAGACCTGCGAGCCGTCGAACTCCATCCCCTTGCGCCCAGCGATCTCCCTTACCACCGCCGGCCTGTCGAGCGCCTCGTAGTAGCCGCGCCCCGTGCCGTCGAGGAAGTAGGCGACGGTGTCGCCCGCATTGAAGCGTGAGGCGTCGATGTCGACCACCAGGCCGTGGAGACGGCGCTCGGCCGGACGGTTGCGGAGCAGCGCCGTGGAGGCGTCGTGTTTCTTCTCGGCCTCCGTGAGGGGCCAGTTGTAGTAGCGGAGGTCGGCCACCACCAGCGGTTCGCTGCCGGAGGATATCGTCAGCTTTCCGTCGGAGAGGGCGCCGTCGAGGTCGAGGGGCGACCACCTGCCGTCGCTGTAGGTGAGGGCCGTCAGCGTATGCGGCGCGCCCGGGTTCAGCTGCGGATTGAGGTATTCGAGAGTGGTCGAGGGCTCGAGGCGGAGACCGTCGCGCCCGTCGATCCTCACCGGAGTGACGCGCCCCGAGAAGAGGCGGAAGGCTCCGGCGAGCTGGCCGCCGCGGTTGAGCCACTCGCGGCCGTCCCAGTCGGAGGCCTCGAGGCCGAGCCATAGCTGTGGACAGGAGGTCTCGGCGTCGGCGAACACCTTCACATTCCAGAGGGCGCCCGGGAATCCGGCCTTCTCGCCTCCTGTGAACGTGATCCTCACGTAGCGGGCCTCGGTGTCGCCGAAGTCGGTCATCGGGCTTCCGGCGAGGCGGTTGCCGCGCTTGTCGGCGTAGAGCCGCCAGTTGCGGCCGTCGGGCGAGGTCTCGATCATATACTGATAGAACTGGGTGCCGTATTCCCACTGGGTCCATACGCTGCCGATCCTCTCCTTCTTCCCGAGGTCGATCTCCAGCCATTCCTGACCCATTCCGGCGGGGCGCCAGAGGGTGCCGTTGTTGTCGTCGACTGCATACTCCGGGAGGAAGTCGGCGTCGTAGCTCGACGATGCCTTCACCTTGGCTCCGAAGGCGAGATTGCGGGGGAGGGTGTTGCGCTTGGCGAAGCCCGCGGGCCCGGAGTGGGTGGGGGTGATGGGGAGGATGCTGCCGTCGGGGGCGAACTCCAGGCGGTCGATGCAGAGCTGGCGGTGGAAGCCGCGGTTGCTGTGGGGATTGTCGTGGCGGTGGTAGATGATGTAGTAGTCGCCGTCTTCCTCCATCACGCTGTGGTGGCCGGGGCCGTGGACTGTGCCGTCGGCGTTTGTCTCGAGGATGCAGCCGCGGTAGGTGTAGGGGCCGAGGGGCCTGTCGGAGGTGGCATACTGCACGCGGTAGGTGTGGTCGTGGCAGGAGCCGGAGGAATACATGAAATAGTAGATGCCGTCTTTCTTAAGCACGAACGGAGCCTCGAAGAAGTCGGTGGCCTCCGTGTTGGGGATGAGGCGCGTCTCGGTGAAGCCCTTCATGTCGGGAGTGAGGCGTCCGGCGCCGCATCCGAAGCCGTCGTAGATGCCCCAGGTGCCCCAGTACATGTATATGGAGCCGTCGTCGTCGACGAAAGTCTGTCCGTCGAGGGTTATGGCGTTGGTGACGAAGCGGTCGGGCACGAGCACCGCCTCACTCTCGCCGAGTATGTTCTTCCAGGGGCCACGGGGTGTCTCGGAGGAGCCCACGTGGATCTGGCATGGCTGGCAGTAGACGTAGTAGTAGAGGCCGTCGTTGGCGTTGCGCATCACGTCGGGAGCCCATATCCAGTGGCTGTCGGGCCAGTTCATCGGCATGAGGGTCCAGTTGACGAGGTCCTTGCTCTGCCAGAGCTGCGCGGGGCCGAATCCGGCGCCGCTGCCGTCGGTGGTGGCGTAGATGTAATAGGTGTCGCCGAACTTCCTGATCGTGGGGTCGGCGAAATAACCGGGAATCACGGGGTTGAGCGCTCCCGGGGCGTTGAAAGCCACATCGGCCGCGGCATCCGGCGCAAACGCCGAAGCCGTGGCTGCGAGGGCGAGAAGGAGTCTTTTCATGATGGTCGGGATGATGGCGGGAGTATTAAGGAAAACATGTCGGACTTATCGAGCCTCGGGAGAAAGCGTGAGCACGAAGCCTCCTCCGGAGGCCATCCTGACGGGGAGCTTTGCCGTGGGGCTGACGGTGACGCTCTCGATCACATAGTCGTCGGCCTCCTTGTCGGCGTTGACGCCGTCGCGCATCAGCGTTCCCTGCCAGCGGCTTCCCTCCGGGAGGAACGAGAAGTCGAGCAGATAGTCGCGCCCCTCCCAGTCGGTGAGGCCGGCTATATAAATGTTGCCGTCCTTCACGCGTTTGCTCACTATGTAGCGCCCCATCTCGCCGTCGATGACCTCCGTGGAGTCGAAGGTCTCGGGGATGGGCACTATGTAGTCGACCCAGTCGCGGTTTTTCTCATAGAGGGAGGGGGAGTCGCAGAGCATCGTGAAGGGGGATTCGAACACCACGTAAGTGGCGCCCTGATGTGCGCGTGTGCCCTGGCTCATGGGATTGTAGTATATGGGTTTCCAGTCGGCCTTCGAGGCATTGCGCATTGCGCCGGGAGTGTAGTCTACCGGCCCGCACATGCCGCGCAGATAGGGGAAAGTGACATCATAGCGGGGCATGTCGACCTTCCCGGGGTCGCTCCATTTCATCTCCTCCATGCCGAAGACGGCCTCGAAATTGATGATGTTTGGATAAGTGCGGTTGAGACCGGTAGGCTTGTAGAATCCGTGGTAGTCGAGCAGGAGGTTGTGGCGCGCCGCCGCGTCGGCGATGCGGTAGGCCATCTCCACGGCCTGCTGGTCGTCGCGGTCGAGGAAGTCGACCTTGAACCCCTTGACGCCCATGTCGGAATATTTCCGGCAAGCCTCCTCGAGCTGGTCGTCGAGCACATTGAAGACCGTCCAGAGCACGATTCCCACATTACGCTCCTTTCCATAGGAAATCAGTTCCGGGAGGTCGATCTCGGGAACGGTGGTGAGCATATCACCCTCCGAGGGCACATACCATCCCTCGTCGAGCACCACATACTCCAGACCGTTGTCGGCCGCGAAGTCGATATACTTCCTATATGTGGCGTTGTTGATGCCGGCCTTGAAGTCCACGCCGCGCAGTCCCCAGTCGTTCCACCATTCCCAGGCCACCTTGCCGGGACGGATCCAGGAGGTGTCGGCCACGCGGGATGACGATGCGAGCGAGTAGACGAGATTTGAGAGGGGCATCTGCCGGTCGTCGGTAGTGACGGCCAAGATGCGCCATGGGAAGTCGCGCTTCTTCGGGGAGCGTGCTATGTAAGGCTCCGTTTCCGTGACGTAGAGCTGTCGGCGCCAGGGATAATAGTCGGTTGCCTTAGGATAGGGGGCGAACACGCCTTTCAGGGCGCCGCGCACGCTGTCGGCGGAGACGAACATTCCGGGATATGCCTCGAGGTCCGACTCCAGAAGCGTCATCTTCAGCCCGTCGCCGTAGTCGACGCATGCGGGAAGGAACGCCGGGAGGGAAGAGGCGGAGTCGGCCGGCGTCACCGTGTAGAAGTTCTGGAACGCCATCGCGAGGGGCTTCTTCGGATTGGTGGAGTGGGAGAGCCAGAGGCGCGTGTCGTCGGGCACGTCGAAATCGGCGGTCTCGGCGACCACAGTGAAATCGGCCTTGCGGTCGGCCCTGAAGCGATAGGCCACGCCGCTGTCGTATGCCCTCAGCTCAAGTGCGAGGCCGTCGCCGAGCGGGAGGGTCACCGTGTTGTAGACATCGGTGTAGGAAGGGGTGTGGTGGAAAGGGGCCTTTATCTCTTCCGTCACCCGGCGTGGCTTCGTGGCCTTGCCGAGCTTATGCCCGGCTTCCTTTCCCTCTATAGTGAGTCCGGCAGCGGCATCGACGAGATGCCGGCTTCCGGCGTCGACGGAGATCACCGGGAAGCCGTCGGAGCCCTCGGAGACCGTCACCGATATGTCGCCGGAAGGAGAGGCGAGACGGGTGGGAGCGGCTGAGGCGCCGAGGGTGCCGTAGAGGATGGCGGCGAGGGCTGCTGCGGGTATTTGCAGTAAGTATTTCATGGGTTGTGTAGGTTTGTTACATATATATAAAGAGGCGTCTGGAAAACGGCGCCCGCGTGCCGGAGTCGCGGAACGGCGGCCTTCGGCATCGTTTACGCAGTGCAAAGTAAGTAAATTTAGTCGTAACTCCATTAAAAATTTTATACAAATTTTCAGAAAAACCGTCCAAAATTAAGACAATTTAAAATATTTGGACTATATTTGCATTGTTTTATACGATTTTCGCATTAATCAATCCATTCTCTTGCTACTTTTGCGGAGTGAAATCATAATATTAAAATCTGACCATTCATGAAAACCTCAGCTTCGATAATCGTAGGCAGCCTCGCGCTGTGTGGGCTTCTTTCTGGCACAAGTGCGGCGCGGGCCTCTTCCGCCTCCTCTCCTATAAAAGAAGTGGATTTCACCAACGTGCGCCTCTCCGACACCTTCTGGGCTCCGCGCATCGAGACCAACCGCACCGTCTCCATTCCCTCCGCTTTCCATGAATGCGAGGTGAACGGGCGGTTCGACAACTTCGCAATCGCCGCCGGCCTCATCAAAGGGGAGCACCGCGGCGACTTCTCCTTCGACGATACCGACCCCTACAAGATAATCGAGGGCGCCTCCTACTCGCTCGCCGCCCACTATGACCCTAAGCTCGACCACTACCTCGACAGCGTGATCAACATCATCGCGCTCGCACAGGAGCCCGACGGATATCTCACCACCTGCGTCACCAACAAGTGCGAGCGCCTCTCCGGCTGGTGGGGCACCCACCGCTGGGAGAAGATCAACAGCCACGAGCTCTACAACAGCGGCCACCTCTACGAGGCAGCAGTGGCCCACTACCTCGCCACAGGCAAGCGCTCGCTGCTCGACGTGGCCATCAAGAACGCCGACCTCGTGTGCAGGACATTCGGCTACGGCGAGGGGCAGATCACATACCCCTCCGGCCATCCCATCGTGGAGATGGCGCTCGCCAAGCTATATAAGGTGACCGGCGACAGAAAATATCTCGACGAGGCGAAATATTTCGTGGAAGAGACCGGGCGCCTCACCAACGGACGGCGCCCCAGCCCCTACTCGCAAGACCACATGCCCATCCTCGAGCAGGAGGAGATCGTGGGCCATGCCGTGAGGGCCGGATATCTCTATTCAGGAGTGGCCGACGTGGCCGCCCTCACCGAAGACCCGGCATATTTCGAGGCCATCAACCGCATCTGGGACAACATGGCCTCGCGCAAGCTATATATCACCGGCGGCATCGGAAGCCGCGCCCAGGGAGAGGGCTTCGGCCCCGACTACGAGCTCAACAACCACACCGCCTATTGCGAGACATGCGCCGCCATCGCCAACGTCTACTGGAACCACAGGATGTTTCTGGCCACCGGCGACTCCAAATTCGCCGACGTCTACGAGCGCGCTCTCTACAACGGAGTGATCTCCGGCGTGTCGCTCTCCGGCGACAGGTTCTTCTACGACAACCCCCTCGAGAGCATGGGGCAGCACGAGCGCCAGAAATGGTTTGGTTGCGCCTGCTGTCCGGGCAACGTGACGCGCTTCATGGCAAGCGTGCCCTCATACATGTATGCCACCCGCGACGGCGACATCTTCGTGAACCTCTACATCCAGTCGGCAGCCGACGTGAAGGCCGCCGGCAACAAGGTGACACTCTCGCAGGCCACCTCCTATCCCTGGGACGGCAACATCACCATCGCCGTAGATCCGGAGAAGGAGGGACAGTTCGCCCTTCGCCTCCGCATCCCGGGCTGGGCTCTCGAGAGCCCTGTGCCCACCGACCTCTACAGCTTCACCGCGAAGGCCTCCGCGCCCGTCACGCTGAAGGTCAACGGCAAGGAGATGCCGCTCACCATGAAAGACGGCTATGCCGTGGTGGCCCGCGACTGGAAGAAGGGCGACAAGGTGGAGCTCTCGCTTCCGATGGACGTCAGAAGGGTGAGGGCCAACGGCAATGTCGCTGACGACCTCGGCAAGCTCGCCTTCGAGCGCGGCCCCGTGATGTTCTGTCTCGAGGGTGTCGACCAGCCCGACGGCACCGTCTTCGACAAATACATCCCCGACGGCACCCCGGTCAGCGTCTCCTACGATCCCTCGCTGCTCAACGGCGTGGCCACACTTTCCGGAAAAGCCCGCAAGGTGACCGCCGCCGGCGAGGAGGATGTGGAATTCAAGGCCATCCCCTACAGCACATGGTGCAACCGCGGCCCCGACGCGATGGCCGTGTGGATTCCCGAGGCCGCGCAGTATGCCGTGGCCACGCCGGAGCCCACGATAGCGAGCCGCGCACAGATGTTCTCGGAACCCACGGAGCTCAACAGCGACACCCCCGCCGCCACCTCCAACCTCAACTGGGCCTGGGGCTACAACGATCAGTGGGAGCCCCGTTCGAGCGCCGACACCTCGAAGCCATACCACTACTGGTGGCTCCGCCAGGGCACGCTCGAGAACGTATGCTACGCCTTCGAGGAACCCACGACCGTAGGCTCCGTCGACATCTACTGGCTCGAGTTCGACCACTACGACGGCAACTACCGCACCCCGGAGAGCTGGCAGCTCTACTACAAGAGCGACGACAACAGGTGGGTGCCCGTGGAGACCGCCGACACCTTCGGCGTGGAGAAAGACAAGTATAACCATGTAGGCTTCAAGCCCGTGAAGACCACCGCGCTCAAGGTGGCTGCCAAGCTGCGCCCCGGCGAGAGCGGGGGAGTGATAGAATGGAAAGTCAATGCAGACTGAACATGAGAGGAAATTTCTTAAAATCAATATACCCAACTAAATGCCAACAACATGAAACCGGATGTTAATCTCAATCTAATCAGATGCGGGGTGCTGGGCATGGCGATCCTGCTGGGCGGCGCGCTGATCGCGACCCCGGCCGAGGCCGTGGCGCAGACGAGCTCAACGGCCAACCGGCCGCCGGCTCGATCAACGGCACCGTCGTAGACTCAGAGGGCGAGCCCGTGATCGGAGCCACCGTCATGGTGAAAGGCACCACCATCGGCACCGCCACCGACATCGACGGCCAGTTCCACATCAAGGCCGCTCCCGGTCAGGAAGTGATCATCAAGGGCTTCGGCTATGAGACGGCCACCATCAAGGTGACCAGCCAGAAAGACTACTCCGTAACGCTCAAGCTCGCCGCCCAGTCGCTCGACGACGTGGTGGTGATCGGCTACGGCACGCAGAAGAAGGGCGACGTCACCTCCGCCGTCGCCAGCGTGAAGGCCGAAGACTTCACCGTGGGCGCCATCGGCGACGCCTCGGAGCTCGTGAAGGGCAAGGTGGCCGGCCTCACCATCACCAAGGGCTCCGGCGACCCCAACGCCGAATCCACCATCCGCCTGCGCGGCGTGATCTCGCTGCAGGGCAGCAGCACGCCCCTCGTGCTCGTCGACGGCGTGGAGGGGGGCCTCGGCACAGTGGCTCCCGAGAACATCGCATCGATCGACGTGCTGAAGGACGCCTCCGCAGCCGCCATCTACGGCACACGAGGCGCCAACGGCGTGATCCTCATCACCACAAAGTCGGGCATCCGCAACGCCAAGACCACGGTGACTTACGCCGGCTACGGCTCATGGGCCAATCTCGCCAAGAAGCATAAGTTCATGACCGCCGACCAGATACGCCAGGGCCTCACCAACTTCTCCGACCGAGGCTACGACACCGACTGGCTCGACGCCATCACGCGCACGGCCTTCACCCACAACCACGACGTGCAGATCAGCGGCGGCAGCGCCACCACCACCTACGCCGGCAACTTCTCCTACCGCCGCGCCGAGGGCGTCATCAACACCTCCTTCAACGAGGAGATGAAGATGAACTTCGACATCTCCCACTGGTTCTTCAACGACATGCTCAAGCTCCACCTCGGCCTCATAAAGGGATACCACAAGGACAACGGCCTCGACGCCGCCGGATCGCAGATCTACCGCCAGGCAATCATGCGCAACCCGACCGAGCCCATCTACGACGAGAACGGGCTTCCATACGAGAACTTCGGAATCACCTACTACTATAACCCCGTAGGCCTCATCGAGGAGCGCGACGGCGAGGTGAAGAACGAATGGAGCCGCATGCACGGCGACATAACATTCGAGCCCATCAAAGGATGGCAGACGAAGCTGCTCCTCTCCACCAACCGCTCCAACTGGCACAACGCCAACTTCAACTCGAGCAACTACCAGAGCCACCGCACCGACGGCCGCGCCGGCGACGCCTCACACAGATACGACTACTCAAGGACCGACCTGCTCGAGGTGACATCCAACTACCGCGCCACCTTCGCCGAGAAACACCGCTTCGAAGCCCTCGTGGGCTACAGCTGGGAGAAGAACACCAACGAGGGATTCTCCGCCTGGAACGCCGACTTCAACAACGACACCTTCAAATGGAACAACATCGGCATCGGCCAGCTCCTCAAAGACGGCAAGGCATCGATGAGCAGCTACAAGAACGACGACAAGCTGATCGGCTTCTTCGGCCGAGTGAGCTACGGCTTCGACAACCGCTACAACGTGCTCGTATCCATCCGCCGCGAGGGCTCCTCGAAGTTCGGCGCCAACCACAAGTGGGGTAACTTCCCCTCCGTGTCGGCAGGCTGGAACATCATGAACGAGAGCTTCTGGGGCAAACTCCCCGTGGCAGAATGGTGGAACGTCTTCAAGCTCCGCGCCGGATACGGCGTCACCGGTGTGATTCCCGGCTACTCCTATCTCTCGCTGACCCGCTACAACTTCGGCCAGGACGACAACGGCTACGGCCTATACTTCTACAACAACGGCAAGTGGATCCAGGGCATGCAGATCGCATCCAACCCCAACCCCGACCTGAAATGGGAGACCTCGGGCGAGCTCAACATCGGTCTTGACTGGGAGATGTTCAACGGCCGCTTCGGCGGTAGCTTCGGCTTCTACAACAAGGAGACCCGCGACATGCTCTGGGACTACGACGTGCCCGTGCCGCCAAACCGCTATCCCATCACCACCGCCAACGTCGGCAAGATGCGCAACACCGGCATCGAGCTCATGGTCAGGGGCATCCCGGTGCAGACCCGAGACTTCGAGTGGAACACCACAGTGACCCTCTCCCACAACTCCAACAAGCTGCTCTCGCTCTCCAACGACCTTTACGAGACCGCCAACGAGCATGAGACGGCATTCCTCGGCGAGCCCATCACCCAGTGTACCCACCGCCTCGAGGTGGGCAAGGCCGTCGACCGCTACTTCGGCATCAAGTCGGTGGGCGTGAGCGAGAACGGCCTCTGGCTCGTGGAGAACCCCACGACAGGCGAGGTGGCCGAGCTCACCGACGCCATGCTTCCCGACTCCAACTGGAAGCAGGACCTCGGCAACTCCCTGCCGAAGGTGTATCTCGGATGGAGCAACACCTTCCGCTACAAGCAGTTTGACCTCTCGATGCAGTTCACCGGCCAGTTCGGCTTCAAGATCCTCAACGAGGCAAGGGCCTACTACGAGAACAACTCCGTGAACTACAACCGCCTGCAGTCGGTGCTCGACGCCCCCTACGGCGACCGCACCCTGGCCGGCAACCAGAAGCAGACCTTCGTGAGCTACTATCTGGAGAACGGCGACTTCCTGAAGCTCACCAACCTAACCTTAGGCTACAACGTGCCCTTCAAGACCAACAAATGGATCTCCGGCCTGAGGATATACCTCTCCTGCGAGAACCTCTTCACCATCACCGGCTACAAGGGCCTCGACCCCGAGCTCCAGAACTCCGACGCAACAGTATCCGGCATCGAGTGGCGCGACAACTATCCTACCATCAGATCCTTCACGGTCGGCCTCCAGGCCACCTTCTAAACTTCATATATCATGAAAGCCTTTAAATCAATCATACTTTCCGCCGCCGGTGTAGCGCTCCTTGGTGTCACCGCCGGCTGCACCGACCTCGACGAGACGGCGTATTCCTCAGTAGTCGACGACGGTCACGAGTTCTCGGACGCGGAGCGCACCGCCATGTTCTATCCTGTCTACAACTCCCTGCGGGACTTCGTGTGGGGATGGTTCGGCTTCACCGACCTCGCCGACATGGCCTCCGACCTCTGGTGTGTGCCCTACCGCATCGGCATCGGCTGGGGCGACCTCTACATCCCGACCCACAAGCACGAGTTCCACAGCGAGATCGGCTTCTTCTCCACGGCATGGAGCCGCGCCTACGCCGGCGTCTCCGCCTGCAACCAGCTGCTTCAGGACGAGAAGGTGCAGCAGGTGCCCGAATCGGTGGCCGAGCTCAGGGGCTACCGTGCCCTCTACTACTATTTCCTTTTCGACCTCTTCCGCAACATCCCGCTCGACAACGGCGAGGTGCACGAGGCCGGCTGGCTTCCCCAGCAGGTGACGCCCCAGGAGATGTTCGACTACATCGTCTCCGAGCTCAAGGCCGTGGAGGGCGCCTTCGGCGAGCAGAGCGAGCTCGGCAAGCTCAACAACGCCACCATCAACATGCTTCTGGCCAAGATGTATCTCAACCACAACGCATGGCTGGGCGGCGACGACGAGCAATACTACAAGCTCTGCCTCGACGAGCTCAACAAGATCATCGCCATGGGCAAATACTCGCTGGCTCCCAGCTACAAGGACAACTTCCGCGAGAGCATCATGGGCTCGCCCGAGGTGATCTTCGGCATCCCCTACGAGGAGAAATTCGCCACGGGCAACTACTACGCCAACCTCTGGATGTGTAACGCCGGCCGCGCCACATGGGGCTTCAACGGCTGGGCCACCTCGGGCGGCGGCGCCCACCCGCAGTTCATAGAGACCTACGACGTCGACGACCAGCGCTACAAGGACTGCTGGATCTCCGGCCCGCAGTATGACAAGGACGGCAACCCCATCTACATCGACGGCGTGCAGCTCAACTACACCCACGAGCTGAGGAGCATCGACGTGCCCGGCTGCTACGAGCAGGAGGGGGAGCGCCTCGTGAAATACGAGATCCTCGGCGGCGACAAGGGGTCGGGCTGCGACGACCAGGTGATCTTCCGCTATGCCGACGTGCTGCTGATGAAGGCCGAGTGCCTGCTGCGCATCACCGGCGCCTACAACGGGGAGAGCGACGCCATGGCCGCCGACCTGGTGACGCAGGTGCGCCAGCGCAACTTCAACTCCAATCCCTCGAAGGCCATCCGCACCCTGGCCCAGCTACGCGGCGGCAGCTGCTATGAGTACGGCCACCGCGAGAACCGCGCCGAGATGGACCAGCCCGACAACTGGGTGCTGACCCATGAGGGGGGCGCCGACATAGAGCTCGGCGGCCTTCTCGACGAGCTCGCGTGGGAGTTCGTGGCCGAGGGTCACCGCCGCCAGGACCTCGTGCGCTTCATGATGACCAACGGCTGCAACGTATGGAACGGCAAGTCATGGTTCTGCAAGGACGCCCTGACCGACCCCTCCGACCGTCACCTCGACATCTTCCCGATTCCAAAGGACGCACTCGACGGCAACCCCAAGCTCGTGCAGAATCCCGGATACGCCCACTAACTCCTCTTTTTTCATACAATAATACCGAACAACGATGAAAAAATCATATATCTGCCTCATGGCCGCAGCGCTCGCCGTGACTTCGGTGAGCTGCAACAGCGACGACCCGTCGGACGCATGCTCAAAGCATGTGTATGCCGAGGGAGAGGCCCCCTATCTCCGCTCGAGCGAGCAGGCCACCGTCACACTCAACATGGAGTTCCAGATGGTCAGGATCGACCAGCCGCAGTATATCAACCTCAAGGACTACGCGGCCTACTTCCACAAAAACATGAACATGACGGTCGACGAGGCCATCGCCGGTCTTGACAACGGCTCCGTGGTGCTCTACACCATCAACGCCTCCCGCCAGCGCTGGGACCTCACTCCCGGCAATTACGGCGAATACGGCTGGTATTACGCCGCCAACGGCATCAGCGGCGCCGACGACGCCCTCTTCACCATGAACTTCGACAAGGAGTCAAAGCTTGTGGAGGTAAAGGCCGTGGGTGTGCCTGACGTCGGCTCCATGTCTTCGATAGATTTCGGCTTCGCAATAAAGGAAAACGGCGCCTTCGACCGTTATGTACGCTTCACGGCGCGTGCCTCCGTCACCGACCCGAGCAAGGTGGTGATCTCCGCCAACATTCCCGGGGGAGGCTATGAGGCCTACGGCATCCGCTTCAAGGATTACGACGAGTCGTTCCAGCTCGCCATGGGCATGACTGCCGACGAGTTCATAAAGGCTCTCGAGAGCGACCAGATCGTGATGTGGCTCGTAGATGCCAACGGCAACCGCGTGACCACCGCCGACGGCGGCCATCCCGACTATACTTCCGGTGCGCTCGGTTATTGGCTTGATCCCGACTGCAACATCACCAACTGGAGCAACGACGGCTATCCCGCCAACCTGATGTTCCTCGAATACGGCGGCAATGGCGTCTACAACCTTGGCAACTCCAAGAACTCCACGCCTGCCGGCACGCAGGCTACCGTGAGATTCGATTTCGTATCCATCGATGACCCTACCTGCTTCCTGCAGTTTATCGTAGCAGTGACATTCGACTGATTTCAATGCGGAGCCGCCGCTCCGGCGGCTCCGCCCCTCACTCTCAAAATCAATCACAGAAATGAAATATCTGAAACACATATCAAAATGGCTGGTGGCGGCATCAGTGTTGATGTCGGCTCCAGTGTTCACGTCGTGTGACGACGATGATGACCCGCTGCCTCCCGTCCCGACGGAATTCACGCTCGACCTCTCCTCGCTCAACATCGCGTGGAACGAGACCGAGGGCGTTGTGGAGGTCGGCGCCAACAGCGAGTGGCAGGCAGTCTCCGAGACCTCGTGGATCTCGATCGACCCCTCGCGCGGCGAGCCGGGCGACTACAGGATGTTCCTTATTTTCGAGCCCAACCCCTACAGGCTTCCCCGCACGGGCGAGCTGACCGTGACCTGCGGCGAGCAGACCGGCAGGATCACCGTGACCCAGGGCGGATGCACCGACGACTCCAGAGTGGCCCCGTGTGAGGCCTCTCTCGAGATCCAGTCGCTCGACTATGAGACAGGGGAGGTCAAGTTATCCACATTCGCAGCCGCCATCGAGGGCAACCTCGGCATGACGATGGAGCAGTTTGCCGCCGGTGTCGACGATGAGGGCAGCCTCGACTTCTTCATGGTGGGCAAGGAGGGCCAATGGATTGAGGGTGGCACCGCCAGCACACGTTGCGGCGCATGGCTCGACGCCAACATGACCGTGGCTCCGTGGAACGCCGACGGCTATCCCGCCAATGCCGCCTTCGTGGAGATCTACGGCGGCGAGGACCCGACGCTCGTGATCGGCCGCGCTCCCGGCGTGCCCGACGATGCCGAATACACCATCAATTTCGGCCTCACCGTTCGCGACGACCACAGCAAGTACTGCCTCTTCACCGTCAAGGTGAAGTTCACCGCCGTCGATCTTGTCGGTGAGTTGGTGGGCACCATCGACCTCGATATCGAGTCGGCCCCGGTGGGCTATGAGTCGATACTCGTGCCATTCGATGAAGCAGCCGTACGCGACCTTCTCGGCTGCAGCTCCATGTCCATGGTGAAGGTGGTTGGCTACAACGCTGACGGCGAGTTCATGGCTTATACCGCCAACAACGGCTACTGGTTCTGCCTTGACGGCTCAATCGGAAACTGGAATGAGAATTCGGGGTGGTTTATGGAATATCATGGCGACAGTGACGAGGCCACGGATGAGCAGCGTACATCATGGTCGTTCGGTACGTTCCCCGGCATTAACAACGTTTCCGGCACTTCGCAGATCGGCTTCTGGTATAACGCCAAGGTCGTGATGTTTAACGTCAATGTGACAATCACTGAATAATCTACTGAAAGATGAGAGGCAAGACATTCAATCTGCTGACCATTCTATCCACACTGCTGGCTGCGGGCTTCATGCTCGCGGCCTGCAGCGATGATAACGGCGGCGACACTCCCGACGAGATCGGCGGCTTCGAGCAGCTGCCGGAGTCGAAAGACCTTCCGTTCAGCTACGAGAGCGAGTCGCAGACGGTTGCCTTCACCGCCAAGGGCGTCTGGCGTGCCGAGGTGGAGGGGAGTGTCGACTGGGTCTATTTCTCTCCGGCCACAGGCAAGGCGGGCAAGAACAACCTGAAGGTGACAGTGGCGCGCAACACCTCCGACCAGGGGCGCCAGACCACCTTCAACCTGATCAGCGGCACCGAGAAGGTGGCCTTCACCGTGCGCCAGCCGGAGTTCGGCGGCACGCTCCCCGACATCACTCCCGGCGAGGACCCTGTGATCGATCCGGCCACCATCCCCGACTACGACAGTTTCTTCCCCAACTCCGAGTGGGGAGCGACCATACTCCAGCGCTCCGCGAAGTTCTCCTTCGCGAGATATAAGTCGTCGGAACACTTCTTCGTGTTCTGGGCGCCCGAGTTCGGCGACGACCCCAATGCCAGGACCGTTCCCTCGAGCATGCGCGTCGATATCGACGACCTGCTTGAGAAGGCCGAGAGATTCTTCGACACCAACATCAACAAGCTCCATATGGCCACCCTCGGCCAGGGCAAGTCGATGCTCGACCGCTACAAGATGCAGATCTACATCCTCTATCAGAAGGAATGGCTGGCCACAGGCTCGGGCTACGACAACATGATAGGCGCGCTATGGGTCAACCCCTCCACGTGTCAGCCCGTCGGCTCCACGATAGCGCATGAGATCGGCCACTCGTTCCAGTATCAGACCTACGCCGACCGGGTGCAGGCCCAGGGAGTGAAAGACGACATGCAGAGCGGCTTCCGCTACGGCTTCACCGGCCCCGACGGCAGCGGCAACGGCGGCTGCGTCTACTGGGAGCAGTGCGCGCAGTGGCAGGCCCACAGAGACTATCCCGAGGAGCAGTTCACCACCTACAACTTCGACGTGTGGCTTCAGAACTGCCACCGCCACTTCCACCACGAGTGGCAGCGCTACGCCTCCTACTGGCTGCAGAGCTACTGGGTGGAGAAGCACGGCATCGAGGCCTACGGACGCATCTGGACGGAGTCGGTGGCTCCCGAGGACGCCATCATGGCCTACACCCGCATCTTCAACGGCGGCAACTACCAGACCACCCGCGAGGAGCTCTTCGACTACGCCATGCGCATGGCCACCTACGACATAAAGGGCGTGCGTGAGTATTCCAAAGGCTATCAGGGGAGATATAATCCGAAGCTGTTCCGCATAGCTCCCTACGAGTATCAGGTGGCTTACGGCAGCTGTCCCGGTGCCACTGGCTTCAACGTGATACAGCTTAACCTGCCCGAAGCGGGAATCTCGACCATAGGCGTCGCTTTCCATGGCCTCGGCTACGGAGCGCCCCTTCTCGCCGATGATCCGGGCGTGATGGTGAACGGCGACGGTGCCTCCGTGGGCACCACCGGAAACTACAACGCCGCGGGGGGCGCCGACAACATGGGCTGGCGCTACGGCTTCGTGGCCATCGCCGGCGACAGGCGCACCTACAGCGCCGTGGGCAAGGAGGCCGACGGCTCGCTGAGTTTCAAGGTGCCAGAGGGCACGGAGGCCCTTTACCTCGTGGTGCAGGGCTCTCCCAATACCTACATGAGCCATGGCTGGGACGAGGTGGAGAGCAACGATCCGCAGTTCCCGTATTCGTTCAGGCTCACCGGCACTTCGCTGCTCGGACGAGGCGAGGGCAACGTGCCCGACTGATATTCATACAGGTAGATATCGATGATTCCGGCGGGGAGGCCTTGACTGGCTTCCCCGCCGCAGTCTTTATAAGTGAGAAGAGTCGAAGGGTGATTCAATAAAGGCCGAGGAGCTGAACGGGATCTGCGGCCCAGTAGAGGTGGGTGTAGGAGGCGAGGGCGTTATTGCGGCGGTAGACGGCAGTGCCGACTGCTTTCCCCCGGATACCGGTCTGGGTGGCCACCGAAGGCATGGCCTCGGAATCGAGGAGCCGGGAATAGTGGAACTCATGTCCTCTGAGAGACTTGCCCGAGCCGAAATCCACAGTGCGGTAGCCGAGTGTCAGTCGGGCATCATTCATCGTGCAGCGGAGAGGAAACACGCCACACATCGGCGCTCCGTCGATGCCCTGGCATAGATATATCAGTCCCCCGCATTCAGCCCAGAGTCTCCCTCCGCGCTCCACATATTCTGCTATCGACCGCCTCATCGACTCGTTTTCAGAGAGCCGCCCGGCATATAGCTCCGGATATCCTCCCGGCAGATATACGAAATCGGCGTCAGGCAAGCGGCTGTCGGCGAGGGGAGAGAACTCCGTGACGGCGCAGCCGGCATCGCGCAGACTGTCGATGTTGGCCCGATAGATGAAACTGAAGGCGCTGTCGCGGGCCACAGCCACACGGCATGCAGACCGCGATACCGCCTCTTGAGCGGGATATGGGTTTCCGATGGAGGAGAAGGAGACGCCTGCGGTGATACTGAGGAGGCGGTCGACATCCACCCCCTCTTCCACCGCGTCGGCCGCACGGTTGATGAAATCCTCGATATCCTCCACTTCGCCCATCGAGAGGCCGAGATGACGGGAAGGCACCGTCAGCGTGTTGTCGCGACGCAGATAGCCAAGACATTCCATCCCGGCATCGGCGCAGGCGTCGCGTAGCGAGGCGTAATGGGTGGGGGAGGCCACCCTGTTGAATATAACCCCGACGATGTTCATGTCAGTGTCGAAGCGGCTGAATCCGTAGATTGTGGCCGCCACCGAATAGGATGTTGAGGCGGCATTGACCAGCAGTATCACCGGAAGCCCCAATCTCTTGGCGACGTCGGCACTGCTCCCTTCCCGGCGGGAAAAGCCGTCGAAAAGGCCCATGACACCTTCAGCCACACAGATGTCGGCATCAGCGCCATATCGGGTTGCAAGATTCCGTATATGCTCCGGCGATGACATGTAGAGGTCGAGGTTCACCGAGTCTCGTCCGGTGGCGAGGCGGTGAAACCAGGTGTCGATGTAGTCCGGGCCGCATTTGAAGGGCTGCACGCGGTGTCCACGGCGGCACAGGGCACGCATCAGTCCGAGCGAGAGGGTGGTCTTGCCGCTCCCCGATGAGGCTGCGGCGATCATAAATCCATGGTTCATAATCAAATAGAAGATGCCACTGAAATATTCAGCAGTGCAAAACTACTAATAATATTGGAAAGTTAAAAATAGTTTATTAATTTTGCGGTGCATTTGGAAGGATGCCGGAGGGCATCCAAGGGAATCCGGTGAGAGTCCGGAGCAGTACCCGCTACTGTAATGCCCACACCAAACGTCCGGCTCATAGCTAAGTCACTGCGGCTTCCGCGCCGTGGGAAGGCGAGCCGACACGGGGCAAAGTCAGGAAACCTGCCGATGCGAATATTGATATTATCTTCCGGGTTGACCCAATCACTCGTTGAATGGTTTCATTGAAGTTTTATTAATAACATTAGAGATTAAGTAAATTTAATGTTTATATTATGCGTGCGCGCGTATCCTATTACGTTTACAATAGAAAAGCAA
>CANQRV010000044.1 GCA_947626355.1 uncultured Muribaculaceae bacterium | reverse complement strand
TCATATTTTTAACGGATTAAACACTTGGCTCCTCGGAGCCGTTAACAAACTCTCAAAAAATAACCGAAGTATTGTAATGAGGCTTTAAGGATTAAATGGACGTCAGCACGTTTCACAACGGGTGTTGCGCTGACGGGGCAGCCTTGGTTATCAAGAATTGAAAGTAGTGCCAATTTCGTTGCTCCTGCTTTCATCCGTAACGGCGGCACCGCCTCGCAGGTTCTTATGGCAGATGGCAGCGTCCAGTCACATTGGAAGGCCACCGATGTGACCTCGGCCACGAGCGACGTTGGTATGATAACCCCGCTTGCAATGAACAACTGGACGAGCAAGACTTTTGTCAAGAAGTCGGGGGACACGATGAGCGGGGTGCTGAGTATCAAGACGGACACACAGCCTTGCCTTAAATTGGAGAGTGTCACCGCCAATAAGGAGGTATATATGTATATCTATTCGGGAGGCGCCTCAAAAAACGCTATCGGATGGAGTACTACTTACGGTGCATACATCTACAATTCGCCGTCGTCAAAATATCTCGGCATCAAAGACAACGGCACTCCACATTTCCATGGCAACACTCTTTGGCACGCGGGCAACGACGGACACGGCAGCGGGCTGGACGCGGATTTGCTCGACGGACTGCACCTGTCGGGCATAAGGTCTTACGGATATGCCATGCAGGACACGTGGATTGACGCCTCGGCGCTCGACGCGAACACATGGTATCCGGTGACGTTAAATATTGAAAAGATAAACAACACGAGGATAGAACTTATAGTCGCCCTTGACAGCGGTACGAAGCCCGCATGGTCTACCCATCAAGCAGGCTTTTCTGTAAGAATCTTATGGGAAGCCAACGGTTCGGGATGGGGAACGAATCAAGACAACCATGTGGTCTATCTGGCCGACTATCGATTTGCAAACGCATGGCCTGCAGGAAACATCGGTCAGCTTACCAATTCCTCTACGGAGTATATATATGTACGTGGCGGCGGCAGATACCGTTTCCGAACATCGCACGGCGTGACTCCAGTGCTAAGGACTACCACCTATACAATACAAAACCAATCCGTCTCGCCGACAACAACGGCTCCGACAGTCAGCCGTACAAACGCATTAATGAGTGACACCGTCGCCAACGCCAACGCCCTCGGCGGTGTTGCGGCGAGCAGCTATCTGAAAAAGACAGACGCCTATCTGTCGGGGGTGGGTGCGGCTGCAAGCGCGACGGCGGCATCGGAGGTCTACGTGACAGGCATCGTGGCCTCCAACGGCATGGTGGCCGCACGCACGAGACCGATTTCCGAGATTACGGCAGGGTGCGTCAAGACGAGCGGAGGACAGGCGATAAGCGCAGCCATACGTGACGTGCTGACCATCAGCGGCTCGGCCTCGACCGGAGCGGCCATCAACCTCAACAACAACGGCAAGCAGGGCGTGTTCGGCATGAACTCCAACGGCCTCTGGTTTCAGAACCTCGCGGGCACCAACCAGCCCTACATACAGCTGCTCAACGACGGCGGTTTCGTGCTCGATAAAGGCACTGCGGGGCGCTTCGACATACTGCATGACGGAAACATCTACGACTACTGCCCGCCGATAAACCATGCGGTGCATGCCCCGACGTTCAGCGGCTTCGGCAGCGGCTCGGCGGTCAAGAACCAGTCGGCGCCCACCTCCGGCACGCTGCCCACGGTGTGGTACAACACCACCACCAACCGTTTCGTCTGGCGCGTGTCGGCGGGCAACTACTACGGCAACGGCACCGGAGGAGAGCTCTACGGCGAGGGCACGACGACCGGACGCAAGCCGAGGGCGGGAGCGGTATTTTATTATCAAGGCAAGCTGTGGGTCTACACGGGCGCGGCGCTCAAGGACTGCATGGGCAATGCGACGCCGTCAACCGTGATAACCCTCTGACCCCTTAACCAATCAGCAATCAACAACCCAAAAAAATAAACCATCATGGCAAAGACAAAAGACAGTCAGGCAAAGAGAGAGACAACAACGGCGCAGACGGCCAAGGCCGACACAGTGCGCATGGAGACGGCGATATACGTCGCCCGGATGCTCGGCAGCGTGGACATGGCGGCGCTCGACGGCAAGGGGCGCATGGCCGTGACGCGCACGTGGCTCGCCCTCAACGGCCACGCCAGGCGCTACGACGAGGCGTCGAAGGACGCTTACGGGAAGCTCGCCACCGACGCGGACAGAGAGCTGCTGCAGCACGTCAACGACGACAGCGACCCGCAGAGACAGCAGGAGGCGCGGCGCAGGGGCATGGAGCTCGACGCCGAGGTGGCCGCCACGCTCGCCCCGATGCTCGCGGAGGACATCGGGCGCACGTGGCCGACGCTCGACACCGCGACGGTAGAGGCGCTCGCCGGAGCCAATCCCTGGCAGCCCTATCAGCTCGGGGCGCTCATCGACACCGTGGGAGAGTAATCAACGACAACCGACCAACCATTTTAAAACCACATAAGCTATGAGCACAACAACAGCAACAGTGAGGATAGGTCTGCCCCTCTCGGCGCAGTACCCCGTGAGCAACATCAACGACACCGGGGCACCCTACACCATCGAGGCGCGGGTGCAGGTCAACGGCCTCAACGGAGGCGACCCCGGCATGGGCTTCGCGGAGCCGCAGGGCGTCACCGTACAGAACATCGAGAACATCCGCGTGACGCGCCGCAGCGACTCCACGGAGGTCTGCAACGGCCACCTATACTCCCACGGCGGGAGCAGCTACAACTACACCGTGCCGCTGACCGCCGCCGAGAAGACCGCCGTCATGGAGGCCGTGGACGCCTTCCGCGACGCAGTGACCGCCATGGTGGAGGCCACGCTGGCACCCGACACGCAGAGCGAGGAGTGATGGAGAGCAACGTCAACAACATGATCGCTACGGTGGTGGCCGCGATAGCCGCCACCATAGCCGACTTCTACGCGCACCTCGCGCCGTGGCTGCTGCTGGGCGCCATCCTCGTCATCGTCGACCTCCGCTTCGGCATCAAGGCGGCGCGGGCGCGCGGCGAGGAGATAAGGCCGTCGAGGGCGTGGCGCCGCACAATCAACAAGACCATGGACTACCTCTGCTGGGTGACCGTGGCCGAGATGTGCTCGCGCACGTTCGCCCCGGCCATCGGAGTGCCCGTGGTGTCGCTCGGCATGCTCATCGTCATCTACGGCATCGAGCTGTCGAGCTGCATCAACAACTATCTCGAGTACAAGCACGTCGACCGCCGCATCAGCATCTTCAAGTTGCTCAAGGGCACCAGGTGGGGAGCCATCCTCGAAAAGGCCGAAGAGCGGGAAGCCGACTCCGTGGCCGAGGAAGCCGAGGAGACCGTGGCGGAGAAACGCGAATGAACCGAACAGACAATCACAACGACAACAGACAATGATACGCAAGACAGAGATAGACACAATCATCATACACTGCACGGCGACACCCGCAGGCCGCGAGGTGAGCCGCCGGGAGCTCGACTTGTGGCACAAGGCGGCTGGCTTCGAGCCGTACATAGACGCGGCAGGCGTCAAGACCTACGCGGGATACCATCTGCTCGTACACCTCGACGGCAGCTACGAGCGGCTGCGCCCCGACGCGCACAGAGGCCAGCACTGCCCGCAGGACAATATGAACAACCGCGCCGTGGCCATCTGCTACGTGGGCGGCTGCGACATCAACAACAAGCCGTGCGACACGCGCACGGAGGCACAGAAAAAGACGCTGCTGACGCTCGTTCGCACCATGCGCGGCAGATACCCCGGGGCGCGGATAATCGGCCACAGGGATGTCAAGGGAGTGCACAAGGCGTGCCCGAGCTTCGACGCCAAAAGAGAGTATAAGGACATCTGACAACATCCAACAGTCACAATCATGGATAAAGAGAGCATCGAGAAGACAGTAAAGGAGACGCCGTGGACGCCCGGCAACGACGGCACCATGCGAGGTATTCTGGTCGGGCATCCCGACCCGTGCGGTCCTACGGGAGAGCTTGGAGAACAAGGAATGTCGCCCTCCGAATTTAACGACCGCATAGATAAGATTCCAGCGAATCCACAGCTGTCGCGTCTATTGTCGATGCTGAGCGCAGACGACAGACAAAGGCTTCGGGCGACGGTATCTCAGTTGCGTCAGATAGATAGGAAACTATGCGCCATAACGAGGTCTCTGATTCAAAGAGAGGTAATAGCAGAAACGCTGAAAGGATATAAAGACGCTCCTGATACGTTCCCGACCGAAGGACTGGTATCGCTTCTCGCAGGAGCCATTCCCGGGATTGCATCCGAGGCTCAAAGGGATAGTGCTTACACACTAATTCTAAATAGGATTGCGGCGTGCGGTATCCCAGGCGCGTACACTTTTGAACCAGCCACGGAATCTCTCCGAGACGCCGTAAAACGTATAGAGACATTGTTGTACATATCACTTCCTCCAGCCAACGTAGACCTCGGAAATCAGTTCCGTCAAGAGGACCGTTTATAAGATGATGGCAGTATTCATGGGAGAACTGAAAGACGGCTTGGCAAAGGTCGGACAGACCGCAGTCAAGGTGAATCTGATGGCCGTACTTTTCGGGTCCCATGTATACTCCGCATTCCGGGCGTCTTCCCGCATTCTTGCCTGTCCATTTATATACGATGACCGACGGCAGTGTGGAAGAGTCTATTCCAACAGACTTCTCCTCTATCTTCACCGTGTCTGCGAGAAGCTGAAGACAGAAGTTGGCAATTTCTCCGTGCTCGCAAAACGAATCAACAGCAATATCCACCGTATCTGATAATGATGTTATGCGCATTTTTTTTCAAGATTTAAATATTCGGCGGCAAAGATAATAAAAACCCCGCTTCCCAGCGAGGTATTCCAATGCGAATATTTAAATCTTTCTAAAATTTCTCCACAAAATTAGCAAAAATCCCCGACATATGAAACACAACTACGAACTATCCCTCTGCCACCTCGGCACCATCCTCTCCCTCGTTGCACTGGCCATGATGCTGATGATGCTCTCCGCCTGCTCGCCGAAGACCGTCTACGTGCCCACAGAAAAGCATTTCTGGCACACCGACACCCTTACGCGCTACATAACCGCGACTGATTCGGTGACGGTCATAGAGCGCGTCTACGAGTCAGACACCCGTTACGACTCCGTTGCCCCAATCCTTGACTCGCTCAACCGCGTCATTGGCTGGGACAGATACCATTTCCGTGGGCGCACGAAAATGATGGAGGCGGAGTGTCAACGCCTTATGGCCGTCATCGACTCCCTGCGCAACGTCAAGGCAGACACCGTGCGAGAGAAAGTCCGCGTCCCCTATCCCGTGGAGCGCAAGCTGACGGCATGGGAGCAGGTAAAGCAGGACGCCGGAGGCTGGGCGCTCGCAGCCGTTGGCATCCTCGCCGTGGCGGTCGCGTGGCTCGCGAAGAGACAACGCAAGAGGTAGGAGAGACTGATTTATAGGTTGTATCTATTGATTATGGTTATCGGGGCGCCTTCTCCGCGACGGGGAGGGCGCTTTGATAATACCCCGAAACAAAATTATTTAAATAATCCAGTTATGCCGTTGGATAAAAATTGCAAGGACGTCCCTTATCTGCTCGGACGTATGGCCGCGATAATTGAGCGGTCGGTGGAGTTGACTCCGCATCAGCAGAATCAGGCTCAGGAAATGCCGTACATTATTTTCCCCACGATGATCGCCAAGTATCACGAGGCTGGATCTCCGCTCAGATCAAGCGAACTGTCGGAACTGATATGTCTTTTGCCCTCGGACAGACCGTTCCCCGATCGTCTCGCATTACCGGAGCAAGGACAGTTTATCATCGGTCACGACCACGAGCTTGCCGACATATTCCGCGAACAAAACCGCCGCAAGGTCGCCAAGGCCGTGAAGCTGAAAAGGGTGGAGCTTGATCTCACCCAGGAACAGCTCGCGGAGAAAGCCGGTATCACCACGCAGACTGTCGGCAACATAGAGAGCGGCAACTGCAATGTGTCCTTAGACGTGCTGTCCTCCGTGATGGCTGTCCTCGGTATCAAGATGGCGATAGAATAATGTTCTTGTAATCGACCATATCTCTTGCGAGACGCGGCCGATTTCTTTATATCCCGGCAGACCGCGAACAGACAAAAAAGCGCGCCAGCTCTGATTGCGGAGTCGGGCGCGCCTCTGTCATGCCGATAAAATCAGTTCCGTTTCAGGAACTAAAACGGAACTAAAAACGGAACTAATTTTTGCCCAATAAACGCAGCGGAACTAAAAACGGAACTAAAATTGGTGTGGTATAATATGGAGAAATGTAGTGAAATGTGTATATAAAAAACTGACCACAAGTACATTATGTGGTCAGTTGAGATTTGAGGTGGTGTAATGTGTCACCCCTTAGTGGAGATGGAGGGGTTTGAACCCTCGTCCAAACGTGGACCCAATGAGCTTTCTACATGCTTAGTCATTGATTTGGTTTTCGAGGCAAGACAGGCTCACGACTACCAATCTTGCCCTTAGCCTCTGAATCTCGGCCGACATGCGAGGCAAAAGTCAGCCTATTTCCGAATTTCTCTGCACCTCCTGATCCAAACGTCTCGGAACGGGGCAATGGGGAGATGTCTCGTCTACATCACTGTGATGCAGATAAAGCGGTCTTACTATACTTCAGACTTACGCAGCGAGAGCGTAATTGTTATTTTCGCCAATTATAGGTCGATATGATTGCGATTAAAGAGATTTCATACCAAAGCTCTGCATGCTTACCCACCGTTTCTACACGCTGTCAAAACCAGTCATCCCCGTGTTGTCACGATATTTCGTAAGTGGATGCAAAGATAATCCTTCCTTTCCGGATATGCAATGGGTCGTCCATAATTTAATATTCATTAACATAAAAAAGGTGCCGCGTTGAACTGACGCGGCACCCATATTGATTCTGACGATGTAAGATCAAAGCACCATCTTCTGTCGCTTTGCCTCATTTCCGCTTCTGACGTCTATAACATAGACTCCCTGAAGTCCTTTGATATCAACCGTGAAGGCTCCACGTGCGGAGGTCTTTCTGACAACATTTCCGCTGAGGTCATATACGGTTGCCTCTGTGGAATTCACCACATCAAGGACATCGATAGCCAATACCTCTCCCCTCCTGGTTATATTAAGGGGGTCGGAGCTCTCAATATGGTCTACGCCGTCTGTGACGGGACGCACCGAAGTGGCGTTCATGATCTCGCCGTTGGAGTTATCGATAATCATGGCGATCACATTGAGGTTGTCGGGATTAAGTACACTTTCGGGCAATGGATATGAAGCTGAGAAAGGATAGGTCTCCCCCGCTTTCACAGTAGACGGTAAAGAGGATGGTATGCCTGAGCGACTGTCGAAGATAGCTCTCGCTACATGGTTGAATTCATAATCCTCGGAAATCACTGCGGGCATATCCTCATAACCGCCAAGAATCTCGTTGCCGCCGCTGAATCTGTTGTACTGGAAATAACCCTCCTGCCAAACATGGTCTTCAGTCAGGGCGATGGCCAGACGCAGGTCTGCATTGTCGAGATTGATGGGGAACCTTGAATCCGCTGTCACGTCGAGCTGTCCGCCAGCCACGGTTGCCTTGACAGAAACCTCTGCGAGAGGCTGCTCGTTCATCCGCTGGAGGAACAGAGTCTCGAAACCGCCCATCATAGTGGTGTAGACGTGCCTATTGTCTTCCCACACAAGCACCATAGGGTCGGCGGAATACCATTTGCGGTCGATCCAGCCACTCGGTGCTCCCTGAGGGAACGTCTCGGCATTTGCGTAGTCGTCAAGGGCGAGAGGGTCCATCTCCTTCATCATGTGGACGGCGATTCCGATAAACGATTCCGGATATTTCTCCTGAAGCACATCGAATGCCACTATGCCTTTAGGACAGAACTGGCACCACATGCCGGTCGCCTCTTCTATCACGACCCTGCGGCTCGGCAGAAAGGCGAGGACAGTGGTTGAGCATTCAATCGGGTCGTAGACAGTGGAATTGACCACTGCACGCACGGTGAAATCCACGGAATCCCCGAAATCCACCTGGATTTCTTCGGGGAAAGTGAAGCTGAAGCTCTCTCCGTATCGCAAGTCGAGGCTGTCGTAATCGGCCTCAAGCGTGCGTCCCATCACATCACACTCTACGTGAAGCGATTCCACAGGGACATCTGAATATGCAGTCAAAGTGCCTCCGATGGAGAATGAGCGGTCGAGTCCGAGCACATACTCTCCTGGAGTCACCACCAGCTCGGCAAGTCCTTTCCCACCCGACAGACTGATGTTGTCTACAGCGAGGATTTCGCCGTCATCGCTCTCGTTTACAAAGGCCACATACACTTTCTGACCATTGAAGGCGCTGAGGTCGACCGACCGGTGTTGCCAATCGCCGTCAGCCGGCTCGGTGAACGAAGCCAAAGGCTCGCCGAAGGATGCCGGATCCTGACCCGCAGTGGAGACATATATGCTGTATGTGCTGGAATGTGATGACTGCTCATTGATGGAACGGGCGTCCCATTGCAGAGTGGCGTCGGCACCGCGAAGCCACACAATCGGGAGCACCATCCAGTCTGAGGCAGGAGCCGGCGTCTCGCTTCCCTCTTTCTTAAACCTTGAGGCGGAGGCCGCGAAATAATTCTCCTTACCCTCCTCACGCATACACATCCAGCTGGAGTATTTCTCAAATCCCCACTGCACCATGGTGAAATGGAGTTCCTGACCATCCCGGTCGAATGTGGCGGTACCCTCCGGAAATCCCGTCTCGAAACCACATTCGAGATAAGTCATGACGTCATCGCCCGGCATCTGGGCCGAGCCACAGAAGGCACCGGCGACGGCGGCTGAAATCAGAAACAGATGTTTCATGACCAATGACTAAATATTATCTTATAAACTTACCGGCCACCTTACCATGTGAGAATACGACCTCATATATGAAGACGCCTCTGCCAAGGGAGCCGAGATCGACGCGGGCCACATGGCCTGCAGACTCCACGAGACGCCCGTCGAGGGTGTAGATTGAAACCTGCAGGGCATTTTCGGGCAGAACCATCTCACCACCTGAAAAGGCGACAGACATGTTGCCGTCGGCTTTCACTGAATCCACACCTGAAGTCAGCTCGTCTTTGGAGATGCGCCATAGGCCGCTGTCGGCATTTGTCGGGAACGGTGAATAGAGGGCCACATATATGTAGTCGTCATCGGACGTCACAGTGAGAGGATAAGTTAGAACGGGGAGGCCGGCCGAATTAAACCATGTCTCACCGAAATCCGAAGTGAAGAAGAACTCGGGCGCGTTGACATATGGCGCTCCCGACGGGTCGGGATTCTGGGCCACGCCATCCGGACCGGTTGTATAGATATACCTGTCGTCGGAGTGGATGGCCCTGACATTACGGCTGATGCCGAACTCATTGAGCGGTTCGGGAGCCTTGATGCCGTGCCATTCATAACCGTCGGCCGTCCATACGAGATAATCGGTCTCCGGATTCATATCTGTCACAGAGCGGCCGCATACAAGGCGTCCGTCGAAAATCGTGGAGACAGACATGAAGTTTGAATTGAGATCCAGCAGTTCCCAGCTGTCGGAGCCGGCGTCATACCGGTGAACGCTCAAGGCGCCGAATGCGTAGATATGGCCGTTGAAGTCCACGAGATTGTAGAAAGCGTCCATCATCTCGCCCTGCCCCTGAAGATTGATGAGGAGCGACTGACGGTCGGTGAGCTGCCACGACTCGCCGTTGTCGGTTGAATACAACACACCTCCGCCTGCGAAATCCGATATGTAGAGACGGTCGTCTACCTTCACGATTCCATAGGCGACGAGAGCCTCGATGTCCTTACTGTTGACCACATCCTTGAGCGCATTCGTATAGTTGAGCACATCCCAGGTATGGCCACCGTCGGAGCTTCGGGCGATTCTGGCGCTATAACCGAGGGCGTATACATATCCGTCGGCTTCGTAGAATTTGTGGTAGTTGAAGTCCTTGACGTCTGTCTTGGTCCATGTGGCTCCTTTGTCTTCCGAGATGAAGATGCCGCCATCGCGGTTGTCATCAAAATCCGATAGAAGGAAATTGCCCTGGCTGGTGATGAAATGCGCCTGGGTGGTGGGATGGGCAAAGACTTTCTCCCATGCTGCCTGCGTCGGCAGACATGCTGCCGCTCCCATGAGAAGGAGCGACGCCTTGAGCAAGGTGGAATAATGTTTCATATAGTCGAAAAAGCAGGCTCCTGAGCTGTTACACTGGCCGCCACTATACGACAGGAGCCTCCAACGTATCGGGGCAGCATTGATTTAGCGGGTAAAATTAATATTTATAACGATACCATCCAAATAAATAAATCATGGAAAGAGATAAAAAAAGCCGGAATCACGAGAAATCCGGCCTTTTGGGCATATAGCCAATAAAAATGCAGTCTCGCGGACTCCGGCCAGACTGTGTCAGACAGTTATTCGCCACTGAGTATATTGCGGTAATCGTTGAGGAAATCAATCAGCTTTCTCACGCCGATGGCAGCTCCCACTATAAATCCTGCAGCCATACCACCGATCATATATATATCGGCCTTCCATTGTATAAACATTGCAGTGAGAACACCGAGGGCCATCGGGAGCAGCACAACAATAAACTGCAGGTGTCGCTTACGGTAAAAGAGGCATCTCCGTAGCACGTCCTCAACGGTCATAGTAGTGCAGTCGATTCCCTGGATACCCTTCCATAGCCAGTAGTCCATGACAGATACAATTCCGAGATAGACGATGAGGAAAAGAATAATCCATGCCGGGAACACCTCCCTCATTGGAATCAGATTGAATGCTGTCGCAACCATCGCCACAAATGATAGTGTGGCAAAGCGCCTGTAACGCGCTGCGAGGCGATCAAGCGACGTTGCCTTGCGGCTGTCGAGCCATTGCCCTGAGTCCTTGACGCGCATGGAGGATCCTGCCTCCTGCCATTTATTCTTTAATATATCGAAATCCATAATCCTATGGTTTTACTTATTGCTTGATATTTTCATACATTGTGGCCAGGGAGTTCTTGGCCCTTTTCAGCCGTGAGGCGACGGCATTACGGGAAAGGCCGACCACATCGGCTATGTCGTCGTAGCTATTGCCGTCGAGCCACATCAGTATGATTGACTTGTCGATTGGCTTGAGCATCCCTATGAGGCGGTACATGAGGCGGTATTGCTCTATCTCCTCTGCCTGCGAGTTGTCATATAACTCCATATACAGCTGTTGCATGGAGAGGTCATCGACCTTCCGCGACTTGCGTTGGAACGAGACGCAGGTGTTGAGTGTCACACGGTAGATCCAGGTGGAGATGGCGCTGTCGGAGCGGAAATACGGCAACCCTTTCCAGATGTTGAGCAGAGTGTCCTGCTGGAGGTCGTCGAAATCCTCCTGACAGTTGGAGAAGGAAAGGCATATGCCGGCAATGAGGCGCCGGTAGCAGCGCGTCACCTCGGAGAAGCGGGCTTCCGCCTGAGCCGCGTCCATGGTATCGGCTCCGAGAGCCCTGGCCAGCATCCTGAAGATGAGGCCGGGCCAGCTCCAAAGCGGGAAGCGGATGGGTCGGTATGTCAATGTCAGAAACATCATATATGGTGATCTCTTTTCTTGTTGTTTCATGAAATTAGACATTCCGGCCGACATAAAGTGTCAAAACGATGAAAAAATAATTTTTTACGGAATTATTTGGAATGCTGGATTCTTTTATCTAACTTTGACGGCGTTTTCGAAACCATCGGAAACAAAACAGCGATATCCCGACATAATGAGCAGCAGAAACTACATATCATCCGCAGCAGACGTCATGTCGATAGGCATGATGGAGGGCATGATGCGTATGCGCGGCTACGGAGTCGGGTAAGCTTTCATGTGAATAACCATTAAAACCTTCCGGCTCCGAAACTCATATTTCGGGGCCGTTTTAATTTTAGATGAAAAGACTGTACTTTCACAAAGGCCGGCTGGACCTTGAGCTCGGCGGCCACCTCGACAGGCCGGCGATAGCCTATCACACCTACGGACACCTCAACGAGAATCGCGACAATGTGGTGTGGGTATGCCATGCTCTGACAGCCGACAGCGATGTAGCCGGGTGGTGGCCACACACTGTAGAGAAGGGGGCATTCCTCGACCCTGACAAATGGTTTGTGGTCTGCGCCAACATCCTCGGCTCCCATTACGGCACTACCGGCCCCCTCTCGCCGGATCCCGCTACCGGCAGAAGCTACTACACCGACTTCCCGGCCCTCACCATCGGCGACATGGCGGAAGCCCACCGCATTCTTGCCTCCTATCTCGGCATCGGGCGCATCCACGCGCTTGTGGGAAGCTCAGTCGGAGGATTCCAGGCTCTCGAATGGGTGGCGCGCGAGCCGGAGCGCTTCGGGAAGCTGATACTGATAGCTACCGGAGGCAGGGCCACCCCCTGGGAGATAGCGCTTGACGAGACACAGCGCATGGCCATACTCGCCGATTCCTCCTACGGCGAGCGTCGCCCCGACGCGGCTCACGACGGACTTGCGGCCGCCCGCGCCATCGGGCTGCTCTCCTACCGAGGCAATCCCGGCTACAACCTCACCCAGCAGGATCCAGCCGGGCAGCCGGTCACCACTACCCACCGGGCATGCACATACCAGCGATATCAGGGCGAGAAGCTCTGCCGCAGATTCAACGTCTATTCCTACATGACGATACTCAATGCCTTCGACACCCATGACGTCGGGCGCGGCAGAGGCGGCATAGGGAAAGTGCTGTCGGGCATCAGGAGCGACACTATAGTGATAGGCCTCGCCACCGACATCATCTTCACGCCGGGAGAGATGAGGGCGCTTGCATCCGGCATTCCCGGCGCCCGCTATGAGGAGATCGACTCTCCGTTTGGCCACGACGGATTTCTCGTCGAGCACGCCAGGCTTAATGAAATCCTCGTGCCGTTTATGGACTACAACAAAACATCACAATCATGATGAACAAGATAAATATCGGCCTTTTCGGCTTCGGAGTCGTAGGCCAGGGCATCTACGATGTCATAGGGCGTGCGAAAAACGCTCACGCCGAGATCAAGAAAATATGCGTGCGCAGCATCGACAAGCCGCGCCCTGAGCATCTATCGGCGGCATTGCCGCTTCTTACGCAAGACATGGGCGAGATACTCGACTCCCCCGACATCAACCTGATAGTGGAGGTAGTGGATGACGCCGAGGCCTCCTACAGGATAGTGACTGAAGCGCTGCGTAGAGGTATTCCGGTAGTGTCGGGCAACAAGGCGATGATAGCGCGTCACCTTCCCGAGCTCATCGAGCTGCAGCGCCGCCACGACACCGCGCTGCTCTACGACGCCTCGTCGTGCGGCTCGATACCCGTGATACGAAATCTGGAGGAATATTACGACAACGACCTGCTACTGGAGGTGAAGGGCATACTCAACGGCTCGTCGAATTACATTCTGTCGAGGGTGTTCGACCATCACGAGGCCTACGACAACGCCCTGCGCAAGGCTCAGCAGCTGGGCTTCGCAGAGGCAGACCCGAGCTTCGATATAGAGGGCTTCGACTCGCTCTTCAAGCTGATCATCATCACGGTCCACGCACTTGGCGTGTATGTGGCGCCGGAGGAGGTGTTCACTTACGGCATCGCCAACATCCACGAGACCGATATAGTGTATGCGCGGGAGAAGAGAGTGAAGATCAAGCTGGTGGCCCAGGTGGCGAAAGTCGGCGACAACAACTTCACGATGTTTGTGATGCCGGAATTTGTCGACAGGACGAAATATATATACAGTGTCGACGACGAATATAACGGTGTCGTGATACGCGGGGAGTGCTACGACCGTCAGTTCATGTTCGGCAAGGGAGCCGGAGGCCTTCCCACAGCCTCGTCGATCCTGAGCGACGTAATGGCGCGCCTCCACGGCTACCGCTATGAATACAAGAAAATGGCGTATATCGACCGCCCGACATATACCAGCGATGTCACGCTGAGGGTCTATTTCCGCTACACGGAGACTCCCATTCCGGAGATGCTCCCTTTCAAGACCATTCACGAGTCGTATCGCTCGGAGAAGACCAACTACGTTATAGCCGACATCCAGCTGCGCGATCTGATAGCCCACCGCGCAATCCTTTCAGCTCCCGATGTATTTGTGGTCAACATACCGACATTTTTCGTAGAGCTTGACTGACTGGACATTTGGGAACAACAAGGCGCCGCAGCATCCTTGCTCCGGCGCCTCCTACATTTATTATATTATGAAACAAATATTAATTATGAAACAAAGTTGCCTTACTCCGTGGGCCGCTTGAAGCCATCTTTGGTGGCACGCTGCGACATGCGTTTGATACGGTCTTTGGTCTCCGGATGTGATGAGAACATCTTGTCGATGTAGCTGGATTTAGCTCCGCTCTCCTGCTCCATGTTGAGAAACTTCTCGAAAGCCATCACCATTCCCCAGGGGTTCCGGCCGTTGGCCACGAGGAAATCATAGCCGCAGTCGTCGGCCTCCTTTTCCTGCTTCTGGGAGAATTTCGCATTCACGAGGCCGGAGCCGAGGGCGCCGAGCTGGGAGTCGGTGAGGGCGGCGGCCACATTGCCCGTAGCACCGATACCGTCCTTGAGGGCGTCGGTGAGGAGGGATGTCTTGAAAGCCTTCTTGCTGTGATGCTTCATCACATGGCCGATCTCATGGCCGATGATGCCGAGCAGCTCGTCGTCGTTCATGATGTCCATCAGGGAGGAGAAGACCCTCACACTGCCGTCTGGGCAGGCGAAAGCATTGACGTCGATTACGTTGTAGACCTTGAAATTCAATGGTATCCCGTCGGCTTCCTTTAGCCCGTCGGTGAGCTTCATAAGGCGTTGGGTGTATGGGTCGTCTTCGGGGAGCACGGGATTGTGCTTGTCCATCCAGTCAACAGACTCCTTGACGTAAGCGGCCATCTGCTCGTCGGTGAGGGTCACGGCCTGGGCTGTCTTCGCGGCTGCTCCGGCCAGTTTCTTGAGATTCAGCTGGGCCGAGGCATCGCCGGCGGTGACCAGGCACAATGCGACGGCCATAAATTTCAGAACTGTTTTAAACATTTGCATAATTTTATGATAAATTGATTCGTTTTATTGATAATGCAAAATTAATCATAAAAACTGAGATGGCAAAGGTCTCGCGAAAAGAAACTGTGCGCGGCATCGCGATTGGCGCTGTCGCAATAATCGTGATATTCCTTAGCGGAGGAGCGATCTGGCTTCACGCCCACACCGTAGTTTCGCCTTGGATTCCCATAGCGGCGGCATTGGCGATAGCGGCGCCCACGGGAGTAGGCGCATGGCGAGGCTGGCGAAATCTGACCTGTTCGGCGAGTCCGGTGGTCAACTATCTTTGCCATCTGCTGGTAGCGGCTCCCGTCATCGTCTTCCTCATATATCTCATCAACTATCTTCCGGCATCCGGCAAAGCGTCGCATGAGGAGAAAGGCGTCGTGGAGCGTATCTACCGGGAGAAGCATTACCGCACTCAGCGCGTAAGTCGCAACCATTACCGACGCGGCGAGCCCTACTACGAACATTATATCGACGTGCGCTTCGGCTCGGGCTCCGTGAAAGCCTTCTATATCAGCATGGAGGAATACAATCGGCGGCACAAGGGTGACAGCATCGCGGTGGCCGTTGGCAAAGGAGCCCTTGGGATGCCAGTTGTGTCACGCGTCAAGACGGAATAGGCCCGGTGCGGTCTCTGTGAGGCAGACCGGGAAGTCGTAATATTCCACACCCTCTCTCTCTTCGGAAAACGGAGTCACCGAGACAAGGCGCCACAACTCCCCGTCCCCGGGATGCCTGGTCAACTCGGCTATGCCGAGAGGGTGGACAGAGACAGAACCGTCAGCGGCTCTCACCGTGATCCGGCGCGACAGAATCTTTCTTTTCTGTTGTGGCTGCGGCATGAGGTTTCTTTTTGGCGTCCGGTCGCGATAAGCCGGGATCGCGGTATTTCTTCTGCGAGAAGAATGAATAATACAGGGCTGAGTCGAGCGGAAGTCTTGTGAGGCGCAGACTGTCGGCCATCACGGGCGTGGTGGGTGGCGGCGTCATACGCATATAGCCGTAGATTTCCCCTACCGTCCTCGAGGAGTCGGTCTGGAGTGTGATTTTCGGGCTCATATCGTTGTTGAACGTACGCGACACATAGCCGAGCATGCCGTCGGAATACCTCACTCCGAGGGTGATTACACATGAGGATGCCGGAGCGAGATGCATCTTCCACTCCACGCGGTCGCCCTTCTCCATGGCCTCCGGAGTAATGGCGAATGAGAAGCCGTCAGAGGTAGCCAGAGGGGATATCATTGCGAAATAATGGTATGGCCACATGTTGTCTTCCATGTCTTCCTCCGCATTGCCGTTGCCGACATATTTCCGACGCTTCGCGTCCAGCTTCTTGTCGACCTTCTCGTATAGTTTAGAGTACGTGTCGAGATTTCTGCCATACCAGGCCATAGAGGAGTCGAGCCTGGCCTGCGTCACATTGTGGGCGGCGAGCACGCGGAGTCCGAGCTCCTCGCGGGCATTCAGGGAGTTGTTGCCACCGGCGGTCACGACTGAATATGACTCGGCGATCTGCATATCGGCGAGCAAGTCGCTCATCTCGTCCTCATCGAGCACCTCCGGCGGACGCTTGCTGCATGCGGGAAGCATGGCAAGCGACACAGCGAGAGGCGCCAGCATCAGAAGTCTCATTTCAGTCGGTCTTTTCTTTTGCCGTCCTTTCCCTTCTTATCCTCGCCGTCGGCGCCGATGCCCACGAAACGCAGGGCGTTGGTGACATCGGAGGAATAGAAGATGATCAGGAGGGCCACACCGACGCATATCGAGGCGTCGGCCAGATTGAAGATATACTGGAAGAATTCAAAATACCTGCCGCCGATGAAGGGAATCCATTCGGGCCAGTAGAAATCGAAGAGGGGGAAATAGAACATATCCACGACCCTCCCCTCAAACCATCCGGCGTAGCCGCCACCCTGCGGGAAGGCCACCGCGTGGGCGGGCGGCATGGGATTGTTGAAGACCTCGCCGTAGAAGACGCAGTCGAAGATGTTGCCGGCCGCACCCGCCGTGATCAGCGCCATGGCGACCCAGAAACCGCGGCGCAGGCCCGGCGCCTTAAGTGTCTTGACAATGAACCACACGAAGAGCACCACGGCCGCAATGCGGCCAAGCGTCAGGGCGAGCTTGCTCCAGAGCTCGAGGCCGAAGGCCATGCCGTTGTTTTCTATGAACTTGAGATGGAACCATGACGTGATCTCCAGGTCCTCACCCATATAGAAATGGGTCTTCACCCATATCTTTATCAGCTGGTCGGCGATGACCACCAGCGTAATGATGGCCGCCGTCAGCCACGCGGGGCTCAGAAGCCCGTGGCCGGCGGCGGCGTGTTCATGATTGTCAGCCATCAGCATTTCTCTACTTTAGCTGTCACTTTGAGATTGTCGATGTCAAGCTCCTGACCGCCGCATATCTCGGCGGCCGGAAGGATTTCTATTGCCGAAGCGAGCACCTGCGAGGCGATATAGTCGCGGTAGGCCTCCACGGCCTCTTTCACCTCCGCCTCGTCGGAGAGCTGCACACGCACGCGGTCGGTGATCTCGAAGTCCTGGGCCTTGCGGATGTTCTGGATGCGGTTGACGAGCTCACGGGCCATACCCTCGTTGCGGAGGTCAGGGGTCACCGTAATGTCGAGGGCCACGGTGATGTCGCCGTCGTTGGCCACGAGCCATCCGGGGATGTCCTCTGCCGTGATCTCCACGTCGTCGAGCGTCACCTCCGGCTCGCCGGGAAGGTTGGTGAATACGTAGCGTCCGTTCTTCTCAAGTTCGGCGATCGCGGCTGCCGGCATCGAGGCTATCTTCTGGCCGAGCTGCTTCATGATCTTGCCGTAGCGCGGGCCGAGCTTCTTGAAGTCGGCCTTCACCCTCTTCACGAGACCGCTCTCCTCGTTGTCTACGATCTTGAGGGTCTTGACGTTGACCTCCGATTTCACGAGGTCTTCCACAGCCTTGAGGGCCTCGCGTTGCGCGGGGTCCATCACCGGCACGAGGAGGGTCTGGAGAGGCTGACGCACCTTGAGGCTCACCTTGCGGCGCAGGGCGAGCACGGCTGAAGTGATGTCCTGCGCGAGCTTCATGCTACGCTCGAGGTCCTTGTCGACGAGCGCCGGGTCGGCCTCCGGGAACTTTGCCAGATGCACCGAGGCGTAGCCGTCGCCATCGCTGGCGGGAGCCACGAGATCGCCGTAGAGGCGCTCCGAGTAGAAGGGAGAGAAGGGAGCGATAAGCAAAGCCACGGTCTTCAGGCACGTGAAGAGGGTCTGGTAGGCCGAGAGCTTGTCGTCGTCCATCTCGCCGCCCCAGAAGCGCTTGCGGTTGAGGCGCACATACCAGTTGGAGAGGTTGTCGCCCACGAAGTCCTCGATTGCCCTTGCGGCGCGGGTGGGTTCATAGTCGTCGAGAGCCGCAGTGACGTCGGCCACGAGGGTATTGAGGAGCGAGAGGATCCAACGGTCGATTTCCGGACGCTTGGCATAGTCGATCTCCTTCTCCGCGCCGGTGAAGCCGTCGACATTGGCATAGAGGGCGAAGAACTTATATGTATTGTAGAGCGTCGAGAAGAGCTTGCGGCTGACCTCGGCCACCCCTTCCTCGTCATATTTCAGATTGTCCCAGGGCTGGGAATTGGAGATCATATACCATCTCACGGGGTCGGAGCCGAAACGTTCGATGTTGCTGAAGGGGTCGACGGCGTTGCCGAGACGCTTCGACATCTTGTTGCCGTTCTTGTCGAGCACGAGTCCGTTGGAGATCACGGCCTTGTAGGCCACGGAGCCGAATACCATGCTGCCGATGGCATGGAGGGTATAGAACCAGCCGCGTGTCTGGTCGACGCCCTCGGCGATGAAATCGGCTGGATATAGCTCGCGTGCGTCGAAGGCTTCCTTGTTCTCGAAGGGATAATGGATCTGGGCGTATGGCATCGCGCCGGAGTCAAACCAGACGTCGATGAGGTCGGTCTCGCGCTTCATGGGC
Organism: uncultured Muribaculaceae bacterium; assembly: GCA_947626355.1. Taxonomy (GTDB): domain Bacteria; phylum Bacteroidota; class Bacteroidia; order Bacteroidales; family Muribaculaceae; genus Lepagella. The sequence continues at coordinate 5,025 of CANQRV010000044.1, read as the reverse complement.
TTTCCGGAGGGGCTTACGAGCACGATGTCGTCGACGTATGGGCGATGGGGGTCGATCTTACCGTAGTTCTCCTTGCTGAAGTTGCCGGGCACGAAGCCCTTGGCTGTAAGCGGATTCTCCTTCATGAAGCCGGCGGCTACCGACTTGTCGATCTCCTTAGAGAGCTCGGCGTAGGAGCCGATGCAGATCTCCTCGCGGCCGTCGTCGGTGCGCCAGATCGGGAGCGGCGTGCCCCAGTAGCGTGAGCGGGAGAGATTCCAGTCCTGGATGTTCTCGAGCCACTTTCCGAAACGGCCGGAGCCGGTGGCGGCGGGCTTCCATTTGATGGTGTCGTTGAGTTCCATCATCTTTTCGCGGGCGGCCGTGGAGCGGATAAACCAGCTGTCGAGTGGATAGTAGAGCACCGGCTTGTCGGTCCTCCAGCAGTGGGGATAGTTGTGGGTATGCTTCTCGATCCTGAATGCCTCGCCGCGCTGCTTCATCTCGAGGCTGAGCACGATGTTGAGGTCTTCCTCGCGCGAAGCGGCAGCCTCATCGTATTTCCCGCCTGGGTTAAACTTCGGGTCGTAGGCGTTCTTCACGTAGTCGCCGGCGTGGACGGCATAGAGCGTCTTGTCGACGCAGCGCTCCACGAAAGCCGGAGCGAGCTCGTCGAGGGGATAATACTTGCCCTGGAGGTCCACCATAGGCCGGGTCTCCCCCTTCAGGTTTATCATGAAGAGTGGCGGGATGTTGGCGGCCTTGGCCACCTTCGCGTCGTCGGCGCCGAAAGTGGGCGCAATGTGCACGATGCCTGTACCGTCCTCGGTGGTCACGTAGTCGCCGCCAATCACTCTGAAGGCGCATTCGGCGAGCTCCACGAAGCGGTCGCCTGCGACCTCAAACACCCTGTCGGGATGAGCAGCGGCATAATCCGTGACGTATGCGGCGCTGCGGTCGTCGAGCTTCTCGCAGGGCTTCACCCAGGGCATGAGCTGGCGGTAGTGCATGCCGATGAGCTCGGCGCCGGTGTATTTGCCGACTACCTGCCAGGGCACAACCTTGTCGCCTTTCTTATAGGAATCGAGGTCCTTCCCTTCCCCTTCCTTTTTGAAATAAGACTTGACGAGCACCTCGGCGAGCACCACCGTGAGCTTGTCGCCGGTGTATGGGTTGAATGTCTTCACGGCCACATAGTCGAACTTCGGGCCGACGCAGAGGGCGGTGTTGGAAGGCAGGGTCCAGGGAGTCGTCGTCCAGGCCATGAAGCAGGGCGTGCCCCACTCCCTCCACTCGGGTTTGGGGTCAGCCACCTGGAAGAGGGCCGTCGCCGTGGTGTCCTTCACGTCGCGGTAGCAGCCGGGTTGGTTGAGCTCATGGGAGCTGAGGCCGGTGCCGGCGGCGGGAGAATAAGGCTGGATGGTGTAGCCCTTGTAGAGGTAGCCCTTGTCGTAGAGCTGGCGGAGCAGCCACCACACGGTCTCGATATAGGCGTTGTCGTAAGTGATGTAAGGATTGTCAAGGTCCACCCAGTAGCCCATGCGGTGGGTGAGGTCGGTCCATTCGCGGGTGTATTTCATCACCTCCTTACAGCATGCAGCATTGTAGTCGTCGACAGAGATCTTCTTGCCGATATCCTCCTTTGTGATGCCGAGGTTCTTCTCCACGCCGAGCTCCACGGGAAGGCCGTGGGTGTCCCATCCAGCCTTGCGCTTCACGTGGAATCCGCGCATGGTCTTGTAGCGGCAGAAGATGTCCTTGATGGTGCGGGCCATCACGTGGTGGATGCCGGGCATGCCGTTGGCGCTCGGCGGACCTTCGTAAAACACGAACGAGGGGCATCCCTCGCGCTCCTTCATGGAGCTCTCGAAAAGCGAATGTGCGTCCCAGTCGGCGAGCACCTCCTTGTTGATGTCGGAGAGGTTGAGCTGACCGGAGTATTCCTTGAATTTCTTACTCATTATATCTGACTTACCTGTATTGACTTGATGATTAATTCTTACGGGGTACCGAGTATTTGGCGCCACCCTTCGCGCCGAGCTTCATGCCGCCCTTCGCGCCCTTAGCGCCTCCGCCGAGGGCGAAGATGTTGGAGTCGTAGGAGAATGTCTTGCGGTCGATCTCGCGCTTGCGTTTGAGGGCGAGAGCCATGAGGCGGTCGATGAGCTCCGTGAATGAGATGCCGCTCTCCTCCCAGAGGTAATATGAGAGGGAGCCGGGGATAGTATTGATCTCGTTGACGTAGATATTGCCGTCCTTCTCGTCGATCATCACGTCGACGCGGCTCACGCCGTGGCATGAGAGGACGCGGAAGGTCTCGCCGGCGATGTGCTGTATGCGCTTCGTGACCTCGTCGGGGAGGTCGGCGGGGATTCTCTTGGAGCTGCCCTCCATACCGGAGCGTGCGGTGTATTTATCGGTGTAGCTGAGGAAATCGCCGCTCTTGAGTGGCTCCTCGCAGACGGAGCTCTGATGGTCGTCGGCGTCGCCGAGCACCGAGCAGTTGATTTCCTTGAGCTGCTCAATCATAAGCTCTATGATGATTCGTGTGGAGAAGCGCTCGGCCTCGTTGACCTTCTCGATGAGTTGCTCGCGGTTGGCGGCCTTTCCGATGCCTACGCTGGAGCCGAGGTTCGCGGGCTTTACAATCACGGGGTAACCGAGCTTGCGCTCCACCTCGTCGATGATCTCGTCGCGGCGGGCCTGCCACTGCTTGTCGGTGGTCCACACATAGTCCACCACGGGAATGCCGCACTCACGGAGGATCATCTTCATCGTGATCTTGTCCATGCCGTTGGCGCTGGCGAGCGTGTCGCAGCCGGCGTAAGGGATGCCGATCGTGTCGAGGAGGCCTTCGAACGTGCCGTCCTCGCAGTTGGTGCCGTGGAGCACGGGGAGGGCTATGTGGAGCTCGGCCACGACAGGATTGCGTTTGGAGAACATGCCGCCGGTCTTGGCGCTGTAAAGGTTGTAGTCGCCGTATTCAGGACGCATGAAGACCTCCTCGCAGTTGTCGGTGAGGGCTTTCATGTTCTTATAATTTGCTATATCAAGAAGTTGCTTGCCGGTGAACCAGCGGCCCTGCTTAGAGATGTAAACAGGCACAACCTCGTATTTGTCGGTATTGAAGGCGTTGATGGCCTGGAGGGCTGAGATGACTGAGATCTCGTGTTCGACGGAACGTCCTCCGAAAAAAACTGCTACATTGATTTTCATGGTGCAAAATTAGCATTTCGCCGTGTAATAACCAAATAAAATGCGGCATAGCCGCAAAGAGTCAAGAGTCAAGAGTGAAGGGTGAAGACGGCTTGCCGGACGCGCGAAGCCTCCTTCACGCCACAGAACGAATCCACGGCCTGCTCCGCGCCGTGGAGAGGATAGCTATGGACTTGCGGAGGGCGGCGGGACGCCGCCACACCCAGGCATGGGCTGCACCGGCAATGATGATACCTATGGACTCGCTGGGGGCGGCGAAGCCTGCTTCGTGGCGGAGGACGAATACAAGTGGCGGTATAGGGAGCAAGAATCAAGGGGGGGGAAGAGAGAAGCTTACCGGATTCGGGACGAGGGGCGGATGCACCAGGGTGCATCCCTACATTGATGGAAGGGTAATGCGCTTACATGCGCTTGGGAGGTGGATTTGGCGGTGAGGGGAAAAACTATTATCTTTGCAGCGGGCGGAGGTGGCGATTCCGCTACGGAAAAGCGTCCGCCCGGTGAAGACCGGCAGGGCTGCCGGCTTGAATCGGGCTTGTATTCCGGGATGATGACCGACGAGACGGTTCCTGACAGGCGGACGCTTTGAAAAGCGTCCCTACAGACCGGTTGATGAATAATATGCCGAAATACATTCTGTTTTACCTATAAATAGACCTTAACTAATATATGACTGTGATTGCCGGGCCATGTAGCGCCGAGTCTCTCGAACAAACTCTACTTACTGCACGTCAGCTCGCTGAGGCGGGTGTGACCATTTTCCGCGCGGGCGTATGGAAGCCGCGCACCAGTCCCGGATGCTTCGAGGGCGTCGGTGAGCCGGCACTCCCCTGGCTACAGAAGGTGCGCGAGGAGACGGGTATGCAGGTGGCGACGGAGGTGGCGACGCGCGCCCACGTGGAGGCGGCGCTTCGCCATGATATCGACATCCTCTGGATCGGGGCACGCACGACGGCGAATCCGTTCGCCGTGCAGGAGGTGGCGGACGCCTTAGCTGAGGCGGGGCCCGACATCCTTGTGTATGTCAAGAATCCGGTGAGCCCGGATCTCGAGGCGTGGATCGGGGCGATGCAGCGCATCAGACGCGCCGGCATCACGCGCATCGGCGCAATACACCGTGGGTTCTACTCCTACGGAGATCCGCTCTACAGGAACAGTCCGCAATGGAGGATACCGCTCGACCTGCGGGCCCGCCATCCGGAGATAGAGATTCTCTGTGACCCGAGCCACATCGGAGGGCGCCGCGACCTGATAGAGCCGCTGGCCACCCAGGCGCTCGACATGGGTTTCGACGGACTGATCATCGAGTCGCACTGCTCGCCCGACGAGGCGCTGAGCGATGCCGCCCAGCAGATCACGCCGGCAACGCTGCGCGAGATCCTCTCGCGGCTGGTGGTACGTGACCGTCCGGCGGATTTCGAGGGGATAGAGGGGCTACGTGCCGAGATCGATACGCTGGACGCGAAGCTGATAGAGATTTTAGGGAGGAGGATGGAGGTGTCGCGGGAGATCGGGCGGCGCAAGGAGGCCGGGGGTATACCGGTGGTGCAGCCCGGTCGCTATTCCGATATGCAGGCGAGCCGCGTGGCGGCGGCAGCGGCGCAGGGAATCGACGCGGGGTTCATGCGTCGGCTGTTGTCGATGATCCACGAGGAGTCGGTGAGGATACAGGTGGCGCCGGAGGCGGCGGAGCCGCCAAGAGTCAAGAGTCAAGAGTGAAGGGTGGTCAGCTGGGATAGCTATATTAGCTATATTAGGGATATTCAGTTAATGGCGTCAGAGTATGGCTGCGAAAAGGGGCGAGATTCCGATATATGCCTCAAAACTGAC
>CANQRV010000043.1 GCA_947626355.1 uncultured Muribaculaceae bacterium | reverse complement strand
AGGGACTTTTGCAAATTTAATCGACTGAAAATTAAATGTTTAACAGCATAATTTCAATTTTTGTCATCTACTAACAAGTTTTTGCTATAAGTATGAAATTAGGGCTCATCACAATACTGCTTCTCGTCATCTCCAATATCTTCATGACAGTGGCCTGGTATGGCCAGTTGAAACTAAAGCATTTAGGGTTGATAGAAAACTGGCCGCTCTATCTGGTGATAATCTGTTCCTGGGGCGTGGCCCTGTTTGAATACTGTTTCATGGTGCCGGCCAACAAGATCGGGTTCCATGAGAACGGAGGACCGTTCACGCTCTTCCAGCTCAAGGTGATACAGGAAGTGGTGTCGCTCACTGTCTTCACTCTTCTCGCCATGATTTTCTTCCAGGGAGAGCGCCTGCATTGGAACCACCTCGCCGCCTTCGCGTGTCTCGTCGGGGCCGTAGTGTTTGTATTCCTACCCACCGATTAATCCTCATTTCCGATATGACCACATTATATTTCGCTCCCGTGCAGGGACATACCGACGCGGCTTACCGCCATTTCCATAATAAGACCTACGACACCGGATGCATCTTCACCACGCCGTTTATCCGTAAGGAAAAGGAGGGCTTTCGCCCTAAAGACATCAAGGATGTCACCACTCCCCTCAACGAAGGCATCCGGCTCGTGCCACAGGTGATATTCAGAGACCACGAGGAGCTCTCCTGGCTGGTGGCTCATATAAAGGGGCTGGGCGCCACGGAGATCGATATCAACATGGGCTGTCCGTTTCCGCTCCAGACCGCACGCGGACGCGGCGCAGCCACCATCGCCAACCCCGATGCCGCCGAGGCTGTCGAGAAGGTAGTGTCAGAGCATCCCGACATCAGCTTTTCGGTGAAGATGCGCCTCGGCTATGAGAATCCAGATGAATGGCGCGGGCTTCTGCCGACTCTCAACCGCCTCCCGCTCACCCACATCACAATGCATCCCCGCGTGGCCCGTCAGCAATACGGAGGCACAGTCGACATGCAGCAATGGGAAGCTTTTCTCGGAGAGAGCACCAATCCGGTGGTCTACAACGGCGATCTGCTTACGCCCGCCGACATATATGCGATAGCGGAAAGGTATTCCGATATTGCCGGCATCATGGCCGGTCGCGGCATTCTTGGTCGCCCTTCCCTCTTCAGCGAGTATCTCGAGGGCGGCGAATGGCCGAGACGGAAAAGGATAGAGAATATGCTGGCGCTTCACCGCCGGCTTCTCACCCACTACACAGAGACACTGTGTGGCGACAGCCAGATTATCTCCAAGATCGCGCCTTTCTGGGAATACTCCGAGGCGGAGATCGGCCGAAAGGCATGGAAAGCGATAAAGAAAGCTTCCAACATGGCGAAATATCATTCGGCCGTGGCCATGATAGAGGCATAAGCCACAATCTGTCGAAACAACAAAAGCCACCGTGACGTCACGGTGGCTTTTGCTGTAGCATGGCGGCCTAAAAAGGCGATCAGCGGATGAATAGGAGTTCGCGGTATTTCGGAAGAGGCCATATCTCGTTGTCGACCATAAGCTCAAGGGCATCGATGTGGGAGCGGATATCCTCCATCAGGGGAGCCACGGTGTCATGGTAGGCTATGGCCTTGTCTCGTTCCGAGGGCATGCGGTTGGCACGGTGGCGACAGCTCACCATGCGTTCCACAAGCTCCTTGATCCTGGTGGCGTGGGCAGCGATTTCCTCGATGCTGGCCATGTCTGCGCCACCGATGCGACGTGCGGTGTCGGAGTCAAACAGCTGCTTGATCTTAAACACATTGTCGAGCAGCAGACGCTGATATCTGACGGAGGCGGGTATGATGTGGTTGATGGCGAGGTCGCCGAGCACACGGCTCTCAATCTGCAGTTTCTTGGAATACATCTCCCACTTCACCTCGTTGCGGGCCTCCAGCTCCTTGTGGGTGAGCACGCCGGTCTTTGTGAACATGTCGATGCTCGACTGCGAAAGATAGGCATCATACATAAGCGGCGCGGATGTCTCGGTGTCGAGTCCGCGGCGTGCGGCCTCCTGCTTCCACTCCTCGCTATAGCCGTTGCCGTCAAACTGGATGGCACGGCTCTCCTTGAGCAGACGGCGCACCTCGGAGAGCATGGCCTTCTCCATGGTGTCGCCGGCATCCATACGCTTCTGAACGCGGTCGGCGAAATCATCGAGCTGCTCGGCCACAGCCGCATTGAGGGCGATAAGAGCGGAGGCACAGTTGGCGGAGCTCCCCACTGCGCGATATTCGAAGCGATTGCCGGTGAAGGCGAAAGGACTTGTGCGGTTGCGGTCGGTGTTGTCGATGCGCAGCTCCGGAATCTGGGCCAGATCAAGGCGCATCTCCCCTTTCCCCTCCAGCTTTATCTCGCCATCGATCGACTTGCTCTCTATATCATCGAAAATCTGGCTGAGCTGGCTGCCGAGGAACATCGAGATGATGGCAGGAGGCGCCTCGTTGGCTCCGAGACGGTGGGCGTTGGTTGCCGTGATTATAGAGGCTTTGAGTAGGGCGTTGTGGCGATGCACGGCAGCCATCACATTGGCCACGAAAACTATAAACTGGAGATTGGCTTTCGAGGTCTTGCCAGGGGCGAAGAGAAGCACTCCGCGGTCGGTGCCCAGGCTCCAGTTGTTGTGCTTACCGCTGCCGTTGATGCCTGCGAAGGGCTTTTCATGGAGCAGCACCCTGAAGTTGTGGCGGCGTGCCACCTCGTTAATCACCGACATCAGCAGCAGGTTGTGGTCGTTGGCGAGATTGGCTTCCTCAAACACCGGTGCAAGCTCAAACTGGTTGGGAGCCACCTCGTTGTGGCGGGTCTTGGCCGGGATGCCGAGTTTGTGGCATTCAAGCTCGAGGTCGAGCATGAACTGCTCCACGCGGCTCGGTATGGCGCCGAAATAATGGTCTTCGAGCTGCTGGTTCTTGGCGCTCTCGTGGCCCATGAGGGTCCGGCCTGTCATCGCGAGGTCGGGGCGGGAAGCATACAACGCCTCGTCGACGAGGAAATATTCCTGCTCCCAGCCAAGATAACACGTCACGTGGCGCACCTCCGGGTCGAAATAGCGTGCGATGCGGGTAGCGGCCTTGTCCACACTGTTGAGCGCTCGCAGAAGCGGCGTCTTGTAGTCGAGGCTCTCACCCGTATAGGAGATGAAGATGGTGGGGATACAGAGGGTGTTGTCGAGGATGAAGGCGGGCGACGAGATGTCCCATGCTGAATATCCGCGTGCCTCGAAAGTATTACGGATTCCTCCGTTGGGGAAGCTCGATGCGTCAGGCTCCTGCTGCACGAGGAGTTTGCCGGAGAAAGACTCGATCACACCCCCCTTGCCGTCATGCTCGATGAATGCGTCGTGCTTCTCCGCCGTGCCCCCGGTCATCGGCTGAAACCAGTGGGTATAGTGGCGTGCACCGCTGTCGATGGCCCAGCGCTTCATACCCTCGGCAACCTTGTCGGCCACCTGCAGGCTGAGGGGCTCCTTGTTGTCGATGGCCTTCACAAGGGCGTCAAACACCTGCGCGGGCAGATATTCAAACATCTTCTGGCGGTTGAAAACCTTGCAGCCGTAGTATTTCTCCACCCTTTCCTCCGGAAGCTGCACCTTGACCGCCTTGCGCGACGATGCCTCCTCCACACTCTTGAATCTTAAATCTGACATAATTCGGATAGTAATTGAAACACAGTTATTAAGATCTGATCTTTATATTCTTGTTATAATGTAAAGCTCAATGCTTTCCGAGGGCATCCACCAGGCGCGTCATCGCCGTCAGTGTATTCTCGAAAGTATTGAAGCCGGTGAGCCGCAGGAATCCGCGTCCGTTTCTGCCGAATCCCTCTCCCGGAGTGGTCGAGATGTGGCAGAGGTCGAGCACTTTGTCGAAAAGGCTCCATGAGTCGTCCTCTCCGTCGAGTGATGTCCATACGTATGGAGAGTCGACGCCTCCGGATACGCGGAATCCGGCCTTAAGCAGACTTTCCCTGATCAGGCCCGCGTTGCGCAGATAATAGTCGGTGGAACGTCTCACCTCGCGCTCCCCTTCCTCCGTATATAATACAGCGGCGCCTTTCTGACTAAGATACGACGCTCCGTTAAACATGGTGGTCTGCCGGCGTAGCCAGAGGTCTCGCAGCCTCACCTTGCAGCCATCGGCATAGCGTCCCGTAAGGTCGGAAGGCACCACCGTGTAGCCACAGCGCAGACCGGTGAAGCCGGCTGTCTTCGAATAGCTCCTCACCTCTATGGCCACTTCCCGGGCGCCTTCGGCTTCATATACGCTTCTCACCATGCCGGGAGTACGCACGTATGCCTCGTAGGCCGAATCGTAGATGATCAGCGAACCATGGCTTCTCGCATAGTCCACCCATTGCTGGAGACGCTGAAGGGAAATGGATGTGCCCGTAGGATTGTTGGGATAACACATCATTATGACATCGGGCGCGTCGCCTTCTGGCAAAGGCGCCATGAAGCCATCGCGAGGATCAGCGTTCAGATATATCAACCGCGACCAGCGTCCGTCGCGGTAGCCGCCGCCACGCCCCTGCAGAACATTGTCATCCACATATACGGGATAGGCCGGATCGGGAACCGCAACGCGACAATCCTCCGAAAGGATGTCGCCGAGACCCGCGAGGTCGCACTTGGCGCCGTCACTGACAAAAATTTCATCGGCGGCTATGGAGATGCCATGCCGCCGATAGTCGCCCTGCGCTATAGCCTCGCGCAGGAAGTCATATCCCTGTTCGGGACCGTAGCCATGAAATCCCTCCGGAGTGGACATCCCGGCTGCCGCGTCGCACAGGGTCGCGGCCACAAGACGCGACAAAGGCCGCGACACATCGCCGATATCCATGCGTATGATATCGGCATCGGGATGGGCGCTTCTGTAGGCTGCTACCCGATGGCCTACTTCCGAGAAAAGATATGACTCCGGCAACTGCCGGAAGCCCTCATTGACTTTGACCATTTTCTTCTTTACCTATATAATTCTTCTTTACCTTAAATATATTCTTGCTGTAAATATATTCTTGCTGTAGTGATCTAAACCTGTACCCTTCACACCATACCCTCTGTTATCGCGTCGTAGGGATAGTAGAAGCCGTCGGCCACAACCACAGCCGGCCCTGTAAGCCATACATGCCCGCTCTTCTCATCCCAGTCTATCTTAAGATGTCCGCCCTTTACCTCAACTTCTACCGATCTCCCGGTGAGATTCTGAATGACAGCGGCCACTACCACGGCGCAGGCACCGGTGCCGCATGCCAAGGTCTCTCCTGTGCCGCGTTCCCACACGCGCATCTTGATATGCGTACGGTCGATGACCTGCGCGAATTCAATATTCGCCTTCTCCGGCCAAACTGAAGCCGACTCAAGCCGAGGACCTATCTCGAGCACCATCCGGTCGCTGAGGTCGGAGGTGAACACCACACCATGGGGATTACCCATCCCTACTGCGGCGATCTCCACTGTCGTGCCGTCGAGGTCAATCCTTTTCCCCACCACCGGGCCATCGCCCTCGGCATCGATGGGAATCTCGTCGGGGCGGATATGGGGCTCGCCCATATCGACCGTGACCGGCGTCTGCTGGAAATCCTCTGTGTTGTAATCCGGATCGACAAACGACACACGTCGCACGCCTGAGCCTGTCTCGAGTGTAATCGATGTGGCATGGCTGATATAGCGTGTATGAAGGAATTTGAGGATGCAGCGAGCCGCGTTGCCACACATCCCCGCTTCAGAGCCATCGGCATTGAACATGCGCATCCTGTAGTCGGCTACCTCCGAATCCATCAGCACCACAAGGCCGTCGCCACCGACACCGAAATGACGGTCGCTGATCTGGCGGGCGAGTAATGGGAGATTTGCCGGGAGGGCATGCCGGCCGTCGATATAGATATAGTCATTGCCGGCTCCATGCATCTTTGTAAAGATGATTTTATTATCGAAACAGCCCATAGACGGAATTCATTTTACTTAAAGCTGCAAAATTAGATAAAATTTTTCATATTACAAGCCTTCTGCCGAATTTTATTCTTCAAAAAGCAACAAATGTAAAACAAATACCCCACGGTCATTGTTCAAGCCGTCATCTGGAGCTTTCCGTCGCTACATGAGGTCGGCTATTATCTTGTCGGATACCATAACGCCATGTGGTGTCAGCGATATTCTTTTCCCATCCATCTCGTCGTCCACTGTCAGAAGCCCCCTTCGCTCCCATCGAGACGCGCCAGCCAGCAGCATGTCGGCTCTGGCTTCTCCGAATCTATGTCTGAATTCATCGACGGGGAAGCCATCGGCAAGACGCAGCCTTGTCATCACATACTCCTCGCGGAGCTCATCGTCGTCGAGATATTCCTCGCCGTAAAACGCAGACCCGGCGCCTTTACCGGCGAAATGCCGGAGATAGGCCGCTATATCGGCCGGATTCCATCTCCTTGTGCGCAAGCCGTCGTAGCTATGGGCCGCAGGGCCCAGGCCAAGATAGCGTCGTCCTAACCAATATCCAGTGTTGTGGACAGACTCATATCCAGGCATAGCATAATTCGATGTCTCGTATCTCCGATATCCAGCCATGGCAAGCGTATCCCTCATGGCGAGAAACATCTCCACGACGTCTACGTCGTCACACTCCGCCATCCTGTGCTCGTCGCGAAGACGTGTCAGTGCCGTGCGCTCCTCATACATCAGCGCATAGGCCGATATGTGCTTCGGACGCATAGCCGCCATCGCCTCCACATCGCCCAGCAGCCGCTGAATCGACTGACCGGGAAGTCCGAACATGAGGTCGACCGAGATATTGTCGAAATACCGGGAAGCCATCGAGACTCCATCAATGGCACACTCCGCGTCATGAAGACGGCCCAGAGTCGTAAGCGAGGTATTGTCGAGAGTCTGTACGCCGACACTCAGACGGTCGACACCGCATTCTCGCCAGCATTCGAGATTGGCTTCCGTGAGATCCTCGGGATTGGCCTCGATGGTGAACTCCACCGGCACCGACCCCATGGCCGCCATAAGGCCGGCGGAAAGCCGGCGGAAATGCCCGCCGGGCATAAGCGACGGAGTGCCGCCTCCTATATATATGGTATAGGGCGATTGGGAAGACAGCTCTACGCGACGCCGGCCCATCTCGCCCAGAAGCGCGGCTACAAACGCGTCCCACCGGGCCTGACGGACGCCGGCCGCGTAGAAATCACAGTAAATACACTTGCGCCTGCAATAAGGCACATGCACATAAAGGCCTTCGATATTTGCCATATTATCTGTTTTATGTGCAAAGTTAGCCAATTATACTAATCTCTCGAGGGTATTTTTTAATAAAAAGGGGGTATCGGGAATGGATATGAGGAGAAAAAGAGTTAATTTTGCATTAGGATTGGAGCGATAAATACACAAAGCTCCGGTCAGAAGATTCTACTACATGAGACTTTCAGAACTGCAACCCGGCGAGACCGGCGTGATAACAAAGATACTGGGCCACGGAGCATTCCGCAAGAGAGTTATGGAGATGGGCTTCGTGAAGGGAAGGGAGGTCAAGACGATACTCAACGCTCCCCTTCAGGACCCTGTGAAATACAGTCTGCTCGACTACGAGGTGTCGCTGAGACGGGCGGAAGCCAATCTGATCGAGATATCGCCGCTCGACGAATGGCGTCGCCACGACGAGATAGAGGAACAGGCTCCCCGGGAGGATTCCGACTCCTCAAGCATACGGAAAGACAGGATAATCAACATCGCACTGATAGGCAATCCCAACTGCGGAAAGACTTCGCTCTTCAACATGGTGTCGGGCGCACATGAGCGTGTGGGCAACTATGCCGGGGTCACTGTAGGTGCAAAGGAGGGTGTGCTCCATTATAAGGGTTACCGCCTCAACATCGTAGACCTTCCCGGCACGTATTCCCTCTCGGCCTATTCCCCCGAGGAACTCTACGTGATGCGTTACCTCCGGGAGGAGATGCCCGACGTGATCATCAACACCGTCGTTGCGTCGAACCTCGAGCGCAACCTCTACCTCACCACAGAGCTCATCGACATGAACCGCAGCATGGTGATATGCCTCAACATGTATGACGAGCTCGAAAAAAGCCATGCCACACTCGACCATGAGCATCTCGGCAAGATGCTCGGAGTGCCGATGGTGCCGACCATAGCCTCCACGGGGTGGGGGGTCAACAAACTTCTCGACACCGTGATACAGGTCTACGAGATGAAGAATCCGGACACACGCCACATCCATGTGCAGCTGCGTCCCGACATCGAGCAGGCGATCACGGCCATCAACGGCGCCATGAAGGCCGACCCCAAGCTCACGCCGAGGTTCTCTCCCCGCTATCTCGCCATCAAGCTCCTCGAGGGAGACCCCGAGATGGAGCGCATGCTCAGCGATTTCGACAACTACCACGAATGGATAGCTCTCCGCGACAAATGGTCGGAGAAGATAGAGAAAGACACCGGCGAGGACGTGGTGTCGGTGATTTCATCCGAGAAATACGGATTCATCCAGGGCGCGCTCGCCGAGACATACAATCCGGGCAGGCACAACGAGGAGAAGACCACCAAGATCATCGATGCCTTCGTCACCAACAAGCTCTTCGGCTTCCCGATATTCCTTCTCATCATGTGGCTGATGTTCTGGGCCACGTTCCAGATAGGCTCATACCCTATGGAGTGGATTGAGTCGTTGGTGAGCTGGATATCGACCATCATAGGACGCTGGATGCCTGAAGGGCCTTTCAAGGACCTTCTGCTCGATGGAGTGATAGGCGGCGTAGGCGGCGTGATAGTCTTTCTTCCCAACATCCTCATCCTCTATGCCTTCATCTCCTTTATGGAAGATTCAGGCTATATGGCCCGCGTGGCCTTCATCATGGACAAGCTCATGCACAAGATGGGCCTCCACGGCAAGTCGTTTATCCCGCTCGTGATGGGTTTCGGCTGCAACGTGCCGGCCATCATGTCGACCCGCATCATCGAGAGCACCTCGAGCCGCATCATCACCGTGCTCATCAATCCATTCATGAGCTGCTCGGCAAGGATACCGATCTACGTGCTGCTCGTGGGCGCCTTCTTCCCGCAGCATGGAGCGTGGATTTTCGTAGGGCTCTATCTTCTCGGCATCCTGGCAGCGGTGCTCACCTCGCGTCTGCTGCGTAAATTCTGGTTTAAGGAAGACGAGACACCGTTCGTGATGGAGCTACCTCCCTACCGCATACCGACAGCCAAGGCCACCGTACGCAACATGTGGACCAAGGCCGAGCAATACCTCAAAAAGATGGGCGGTCTGATTCTCGTGGCATCGATCATCATCTGGGCCCTCTCCTACTTTCCCCGCTACGATGCGGCCCAGGTGCCTGAGACATTCCGCACAGAAGCGGTGGCCGACATGCCTGCGGCTACAGTGGCCGAAGGCCAGGAGGCCGTCGACAATCTCGTGCTCAACGAATATCAGCAGCAGCATTCCATCCTCGGCTACATAGGCAGGGCCCTCGATCCCGTGATGGAGCCGATGCGCTTCGGCTGGCAGGTAAGCTGCTCGCTGCTCGCAGGATGCGCCGCCAAGGAGGTGGTGGTGTCTACGCTCGGAGTGCTTTATGTGGGCGACGATGACGCGGAGCTGCTGTCGGAGAGACTCAAGACCCCGTCGAAAATCACGGGCGAGGCTCCATTCACCCATGCGTCGGCCCTTGCGTTCCTTGTCTTCGTGTTGCTCTATTTCCCGTGCATAGCCTCGATCACGGCCATCATCAGGGAGACCGGAAGCTGGAAATACGGAGCATTCTCAATCGTCTACAACACGGCGCTTGCATGGATCGCCTCCTTTATGACGTTCCATATAGCAAGCCTCTTCTATTGACGGAAACGCATGAAAAAAGGAAGCGTGATGACGCCGCGTCATCACGCTTCCTTTTTTCATGCGTTTCCCTTATGCGTTTTTCTGCAGGTCTATTTCCTTGTGTTCGTCAGGCTCCGCCTGTTCCCCGTAGGTTACCGACGGACGCTCGTCGCCTTTCAGGTAGTCGACCTTGATATTGCCGCCTGACTTCCCTTCGGCGTTCAGTGTAAGCAGGAGCTCGGCAAGCTCGTCCTCAAGATATTTCTGAATCGCCCTCTTCAGCGGACGGGCTCCAAAATTCCTGTCGTAACCCTTGGAGGCGATGAACTCCTTGGCCTCATCGGAAAGGATCAGTGAATAGCCGAGCTTCTCAACCCTGGAATAGAAATCGCGTAGCTCGATGTCGATGATCCTGAAGATATCGTCGCGCTCAAGCTGGTCAAACATCACGATATCGTCGATACGGTTGAGGAATTCAGGAGAGAAGGCCCTGTTGAGAGCCTTGGAGATCACCCCGTGAGCCTGCTCCTTGCTGACCTCGCCCGTATTGAATCCGACACCGCCGCCGAAATCCTTGAGCTGACGCGAGCCGACATTGCTCGTCATGATCAGGATGGTGTTCTTGAAGTCGATATTGCGGCCGAGAGAATCAGTGAGCTGCCCTTCGTCCATCACCTGAAGCAGGATGTTGAAGACGTCGGGATGCGCCTTCTCGATCTCGTCGAGAAGCACTACCGAATAAGGATGGCGACGCACTTTCTCCGTGAGCTGACCGCCCTCCTCATAGCCCACATATCCCGGAGGGGCTCCGACGAGGCGCGACACAGTGAACTTCTCCATATACTCGCTCATGTCCATCCTTATCAAGGCGTCGCGGGAGTCAAAGAGATATTCGGCGAGCTTCTTTGCCAGAAGGGTCTTACCGACACCGGTCGGACCAAGGAACATGAACACGCCGATAGGCTTGTCCGGATCCTTGAGGCCTATGCGGTTGCGCTGGATGGCCTTCACCACCTTGCGGATGGCCTCCTCCTGACCGATGACGGAGCCCTTGAGCTCGTCGCCCATCTTGAGCAGACGCGAGCCTTCGGCCTGCGCGATGCGCTGTGTAGGCACGCCGCTCATCATAGCCACCACCTGAGCCACCTTCTCCTCGTCGACTGTCTGCCTCACTGAGTCGAGACTCTTTTCCCACGATTCCTTGGCCTCGGCGAGCTCCTTCTTACGCTGGCTCTCGCGGTCGCGGAGGGAGGCGGCAAGCTCGAAGTCCTGATTGGTGGCGGCCTCTATCTTCTGCTCGCGTATACGGTCGACCTCACGCTCCATCTTCTCGATCTCCTCCGGCACTACGATGTTGGTGATATGCACTCGTGAGCCGGCCTCGTCGAGGGCGTCGAGCGCCTTGTCGGGGAAGTTGCGGTCGTTGATATATCTTTCGGTAAGCGTCACGCAGGCCTTGATGGCCTCCGGAGTGTAGGTCACGTTGTGATGCTCCTCGTATTTGTCTTTCACCTTCTCGAGGATCTCGAGAGTCTCTTCGGCTGTGGTGGGTTCCACCATCACCTTCTGGAAGCGACGCTCAAGGGCGCCGTCCTTCTCGATGTTCTGGCGATACTCATCAAGCGTTGTGGCTCCGATACACTGTATCTCGCCTCTGGCGAGGGCCGGCTTGAGGATGTTGGCGGCATCCATCGAGCCCGGAGCGGAGCCGGCGCCCACTATGGTGTGGAGCTCGTCGATGAAGAGGATGATGTCGGGATTGTTCTTGAGCTCGTCGAGCACTGCCTTGATGCGCTCCTCAAACTGTCCGCGGTATTTTGTTCCAGCCACGATGCCTGTCATGTCGAGACCCACCACGCGCTTGTCGAAGAGGATGCGCGACACCTTCTTCTGCACGATGCGGAGGGCGAGACCCTCAACGATGGCCGACTTGCCGACACCGGGCTCTCCGATGAGCACCGGATTATTCTTCTTGCGGCGCGAGAGCACCTGGGCCAGACGCTCGATTTCCTTTTCCCTGCCCACGATGGGGTCGAGACGACCCTCGGTGGCGGCCCTTGTCATGTCGTAGCCGAACTTGTCGAGGGCCGGAGTGTCCGACTTGCCCTGTTTCTTCTGCATCGGGGCCTGCTCCTGACGGGAGGGGCCGGAGGCGGTGCCGAATTCAGAGGGCTCGTCGTCGTCGTCGAAACTGCGCTCCACGTTCCGGGCACCGCTTGCGTCGATCGACTGCACGCTGATGTCGAAATCAAGATACTTCTCCTTGATGCGGCGCAGCACGTCGCTGTCCATCGCGCGGCTGTCGTGCATGAGGGCGAGGAGGATATGCTCGCTGCCGATGGCCCTGGCGTGCATCTTACGGGCCTCGGAAGTGGCGAGCTGCAGATGGCGCACCGCCGGGAGCGATAGCTGATACTCCTGCTCGAAAAGTGTTGTCGTCTCTGTCGGAGGCTGTTCGGTGCGCAGGAAGTCCTCCAGTTCCTGCATTATCTCCTCGATAGGAACATTCAGCTGACGCAGGATCTTGAAGGCATATCCGTCGTGGCTGCGAAGAGCCCCGAGCACGAAATGCTCACATCTGATCACAGGCGAGTCAAACTGCTTCGCTTCATTGGACGCAAGCTGCAGAATCGGTCTGAACTGTTTTGAAAAATCGTTGGTCATCTATATATATGAATGTTTTTACCTGACTAATAACAACCGTTTTCAGCAAAGGTTGCATAAGACGCATGCAATTATCATGCCAATTATTCAACGGAGTGTCACGCGTGATTATTTCACCATGATGGGGCGGAGAGGGGGAAAGAGTGAAAAACGAAATTATTGAGGCGGCGGTATTGCCCATTGAATTAAATTTATTAATTTTGCTGATTAGAAATGCCGGAAGGTTATTTTTATAAACACACTGACACAACACATGCAAGGAGACGACAAAATTATTCCGATCAACATCGAATCGGAAATGAAAAGCGCCTACATCGACTATTCCATGTCGGTGATAGTGTCCAGAGCCCTGCCAGACGTGCGCGACGGCTTCAAGCCGGTGCACAGAAGGGTGCTGTTCGGGATGAACGAATTGGGCAATAATTTCGCGGGCAACACTAAGAAGTCAGCCCGTATTGTCGGAGAGGTGATGGGTAAATATCACCCCCACGGCGACTCCTCTATATATTTCACAATGGTAAGAATGGCCCAGGACTGGTCGCTGAGGTATCCGCTTGTCTTCGGACAGGGCAATTTCGGATCGATCGACGGCGACTCGCCCGCAGCCATGCGTTATACGGAAGTAAAGCTCGCCCGCATGGGCGAGGAGATGCTTCGCGACATCAATGCCGACACGGTGGATTTCGTGCCTAATTTCGACAACACGCTCACCGAGCCTTCGGTGCTTCCGACCCGTATCCCCAACCTGCTTGTCAACGGCGCCTCCGGCATCGCCGTGGGCATGGCCACGAATATGCCGCCCCACAACCTCACGGAGTCGCTCAACGGCGCCCTCGCGCTTATCGACAACCCCGACATCGAGGTTGAGGAGCTGATGGAGTATGTTAAGGCTCCCGACTTCCCGACGGGGGGCGAGATATGCGGTCTGAACGGTGTAAGAGACGCCTACCTCACAGGCCGCGGGCGGATCATAATCCGCGCCAAGGCCGACATCGAGAGCGACGGCAACCGCGAGCAGATCGTGATATCCGAGATTCCCTACGGAGTGATCAAGAACGACCTCGTGAAGAGCATCGGCGACCTCGTGGAGGAAAAGAAGATCGAAGGCATCGCCGACATCACCGACACCAGCGCCCGAGGCCAGATGCATATAGCCATCGAGATAAAGCGCGACGCCAATGCCCGCGTCGTGCTCAACAAGCTATTCAAGATGACTCAGCTCCAGACTTCATTCAGCGTCAACAACGTGGCTCTCGTCAACGGACGCCCCAAGACGCTAAATCTCAAGGAGATCCTCCAGGCGTTCATCGACCACAGGCATGAGGTCGTGATCCGCCGCACGAGATTCGAGCTTAGGAAAGCCGAGGAGCGGGCCCACATACTGAAGGGCCTAATGATCGCCACCGACAACATCGACGAGGTGATAGCCATCATCCGCGCCTCGCAGACCACCGAGGAAGCCCGCCAGAGGCTCACCGACAGGTTCGGCCTCGACGACGCGCAGACACGCGCCATCGTGGAGATGAGGCTCCGTCAGCTCACGGGCCTCGAGATGGAGAAACTGCGCGCCGAATACGATGAGCTGATGAAACTCATCGCCCACCTCAACGACATCCTCAACAACGATGATGTGTGCCGAGGGGTGATGAAGGACGAGCTCATAGAGATCCGCGACAAATACGGCGACGAGCGCCGCACGCGAATCAATATGCTAACCAACGACTTCAATGCCGACGACTTCTTTGCCGACGACGCGATGATCATCACGATATCGCATCTCGGATATATCAAGCGCACTCCCCTAGCCGAATTCCGCACGCAGCACCGCGGCGGCCTCGGAGCACGCGGCAGCGTGACGCGCGATCAGGATTTCATAGAATACATATATCCGGCCACCAACCACAACTACATGCTCTTCTTCACCCAGAAGGGACGCTGCTACTGGCTCAAGGTCTATGAGATTCCTGAGGCCGGCAAGAACTCGAGGGGCAGAGCCATCCAGAACCTCCTCAATATCGACAGCGACGACTGCGTCAACGCCTTCATCAGGGTAGCAAAGCTCAACGACAAGGACTACATCAATACCCACAACCTGATATTCGCCACCAAGAAGGGCGTGATCAAGAAGACCTCGCTCGAGGCTTACTCGCGTCCGAGGGCCAACGGCGTCAACGCCATCATAATCCGCGAGGACGACCAGCTGATCCAGGTTAGGCTCACCGACGGCAACGCCGAAGTGATTCTTGCCAACCGCAAGGGCAACGCCATCCGCTTCCACGAAAGCAAGGTCAGGGAGATGGGACGCGTCTCCACCGGCGTCAGGGGCATGTCGCTCGATGATGACGACGAAGTGGTGGGTATGATCACCATGACCGGATCGCCCGACGAGACGGTGATGGTGGTGTCGCAGAACGGTTACGGCAAGCGATCGGCTCTCGACGACTACCGTATCACCAACCGTGGCGGAAAGGGCGTCAGGACAATGATGATCACCGAGAAGACCGGCGAGCTCGTGGCAATCAAGAACGTCAACGACTCCAACGACCTGATGATCATCAACCAGAGCGGCATCACGCTGCGTCTCGCCGTGGAGAGCATCAGGGTGATGGGACGCGCCACACAGGGCGTCAAGCTCATCGACCTCACAAAGAGGGGCGACCGCATCGCGTCAGTGTGCAAGGTAGACCACGACGAGGAGAAGGACGAGGAGACACAGGAGACCATAGCCTCCGAAACCGTAGACATTGACTCGGATGGCGCCGAGACCACAGTCACCGAGACGCCGGGAACTATAGCCGAAGGCAACGCTGACGGGCAGCCCGACGGAGACCTGGCTGAAGAATAAATGAATTTTCACTCTAAATTGCAAGATATATGAAAAATCTGCTGACATTCGCTTTGTGCGCAGCCGTGGCCGGCTCAATGTATGGCCAGGCCGATGCCGTGAAGAGCGCCTCCAAGCTCTCCGGCAAACTCGACAAGCTTTCTGAAGCCAGAACCCTCATCAAGGGGGCTATGGATAACGAACAGACCAAGAATCAGGCCGAAACATATTTCACGGCCGGTAAGATCGAGTTTGACGCCTTCGACAAGGGATTCCAGGCCAAGGCCATCAATCCCAACGACCCCTCCGCCGATCCCGTCGCCATGGCCGACCAGCTCATGAACGGCTACAACTACTTCCTCAAGGCCCTTCCTCTCGACAGCCTTCCCAACGAGAAAGGCCAGGTGAAGCCCAAATTCTCGTCGAAGATCCTCAGCGCCATCCAGGGACATGCCTCCGACTTCTTCACGGCCGGCGCATCATACTTCAACGACAAGAAATACTATCCCGAGGCCTATGAGGCATTCATGGTCTACGGCAATCTCCCGGAATCCGGCCTGATGGGCAAGTCGGCAGCACTGCTTGATTCCGCACAGATAGCCACATCCTTCTTCAATGCCGGCCTCAGCGCATACTCGGGCAATGAGGTCGAGAAGAGCGGCAACGCTTTCCACAAGGCCATCGAATACGGCTATCCCGAGAAGGAGGCCTACATCTATGAGATCGCTTCCTGGCAGGCCCTTGCCCAGCGCGACTCCACAAAGGAGAACTATGCCCAGGACCGCATCATGGACGTGGCTTCGCTCGGGTATCAGAAATTCGGCACCAAGGAGCCCCTCTTCCTCAACAACATGATCAACTCGCTCGTGAGCCGCGGACAGTATGACAGGGCCCTGCAGGAAGTCAACCGTCTCGTAACCGAGAATCCCGACAACGGCGATATCCTCGGCCTCCGCGCCTTCATCAACGACCGCATGGACAAGGATGACGCAGCCGTGGAAGACTACCGCAAGGCAGCCACCCTTCCCGAAGTAGGCTTCGAGACACTCCGCAACGCCAGCAAGAAGATCCTTCTCGTGGGTACGAGCAAATACAACGAGCTCGACGGAGCCGAGCCCGAGAAGCGTCAGGCCATCAAGGAAAACTACTACATCGCCGCCAAGAACATCGCCGAAAAGGCCGACCAGATGAATCCCGGCGATCCCGACCTGCAGAACGTAATCGAGAGCATCCAGTACGCACTCGACACATATTTCAACCATTGATCACATTCCTGTCGGGAACTACGCCACCAGAAAGGGCTGCCGGGCATCGACCCGGCGGCCCTTCTCAGTTTTATACATGGAGTGCAGAACAAATGCATGAGCAGACCCCGGCACGGGTCTTTTTTTGTAAAAAAACGCATGAAACTGTAAAAAATTCCGAAAGAAAGGCTCCGGCGATATGTTATTAAACAATTTTTCATTAACTTTGCACATGCTTTCTAACAGGGACTGAAAAAGTCTCCCCTATCGCATATAACCGTTAGATAAAAATGGGTCTCTTTTCATTTACACAGGAAATAGCAATGGACTTGGGCACCGCCAATTCCATCATCATACACAACGACAAGATAGTGGTCGACGAGCCCAGCGTCGTCGCCATCGAGAATAAAACCGACAAGCTGCTGGCGGTAGGCACGCCGGCCCACCAGATGGAGGGCAAGGAGCCTCCGGGCATCCGCACCGTGCGTCCGCTGCGCGACGGCGTTATCGCCGACTTCAACGCCGCGGAGATGATGATCCGCGGCATGGTGAAGATGGTGAGCTCGAAGCGCCACTGGTTCTCCCCCTCCCTCCGCATGGTGGTCTGCATTCCGTCAGGCTCCACGGAAGTGGAGATACGCGCCGTGCGCGACTCCAGCGAGCACGCCGGCGGCCGCGACGTCTACATGATATATGAGCCTATGGCGGCAGCCCTCGGCATCGGCCTCGACGTAGAGGCTCCGGAAGGCAACATGATTGTGGACATAGGCGGCGGCACTACGGAAATCGCCGTGATATCGCTCGGCGGAATCGTGAGCAACAAGAGCATACGAATCGCCGGCAACGACCTGACCACAGACATTCAGGAGCACATGGGCCGCGTCCACAACCTCAAGGTGGGCACTACCATGGCCGAGCAGATCAAGATCAACGTCGGATCAGCACTTCCCGTGCTGGAGGATCCACCGGAGCCCTATATCGTCACCGGCCCCAACCGTATGACGGCTCTCCCGATGGAGGTGCCTGTCACCTACGAGGAGATTTCACACTGCATAGAGAAGTCGATCTCCAAGATGGAAGCCGCAGTGCTCGCGGCCCTCGAGCAGACACCGCCCGAGCTCTACGCCGACATTGTGAGAAACGGCATCTATCTGGCCGGCGGCGGCGCCCTGCTGCGTGGCCTGGCCAAACGCTTCACCGACAAGATACGCATAGAATTCAAGGTGGCGGAAGATCCGCTACACGCCGTGGCCAACGGCACCGGCGTGGCGCTCAAGAACATCAACCGGTTCTCCTTCCTTATTCGATAACGCGCCGGGAGGGCGCATATCCCCTCATGGAGACGTGCGCCCCGGCCGGATATGCCTGAATGCGCAATCTACTCAATTTCATCATAAAATACGGCACATGGTTTGTATTCACATTCTATGTGCTGTTGAGTTGTGTGCTCCTCGTGAGCAGCAATGCCTACCAGCAGTCGGTCTATCTCACCTCGGCCAATGTCGTGAGCAGCTCCGTCTATGGCGCTGCCACCAACGTCACCGGATATTTCGACCTGCGTTCCATCAACGAGAGCCTTCAGAAAAGAAACGCCTCGCTTGAGAGCGAGGTGCTCAACCTCAAGAGCCAGCTGGCGCAGTGTATGGTGATGCTCGACAACAACAGCGCCGACCTGCGGCGCGAGAAACGGTTTGACTTCGTGTCGGCGTCGGTGATCAACAACAGTATCCGCCATCCACGCAACTACCTGACTATCGACCGAGGCCGAAAAGACGGCATAGAGCCAGGCATGGGAGTCGTGGACCAGAACGGCATTGTGGGAATCGTGAACGTGGCCGGCGACAATACGGCCCGAGTCATCTCCCTTCTCAACGAGACCCAGCATTTCTCGGTGAAGCTGAAGGGCACCCTCTTCATCGGCTCGCTTGCCTGGCGCGGAGGCGACCCCACGATCGCCTATATGGAGGAGGTGCCACGGCATGCCCAGTATCACGCCGGCGATACGGTAGTGACCAGCGGCTACTCCACGGCCTTCCCCGAGGGGATGCAGGTGGGTGTGGTGCTCAACAGGGTGAAAAGCACCGACGACAACTTCTTTATCCTCAAGATTCGGCTCCTTTCCAACTTCAAGGGGCTCTCGACCGTGAGGATCATAAAAGACATCTACAGGCAGGAGGTAGACTCCCTGAAGACATTTGACAACATAACGGAGAAATAGGCCATGACCGGGAAAGAGGTGTTCAACTATATTGCATTATCGATAGTGCTCCTGCTCGCGCAGGTGCTTATCTGCAATCATATTGTGCTCTTCAATCTGGCCATGCCTATAGTGTTTATCTACGTCATAATCAGACTTCCGGTGAATCTGGGAATGTCGATGCTCTATACGGTGGCCTTCACCTCAGGGGTCCTCGTCGACCTCTTCTCCGACACCATGGGCGTCAACGCGCTGGCATGCACGCTGCTGGGGGCCCTCAAGCGCCCGGTCTTATTCGCCTACGTGCCGCGCGACGACAAGACGAAGACCATGACTCCCACCATCTCGCAGCTCGGACTGGCGCCATACTGCAAATACCTGCTCACCATGGTGACCGTCTACTGTCTGATGGTGTTCTCCATAGAATTTTTCAACTTCGCTGATATCAAGGACGTCCTGCTCATGTCGGCCGGCAGCTCGGCGTTCTCGTTTCTGATCCTTCTGAGCATCGACAGCCTCAGCATACCCGCGAAGAAGACAATGTAATGAAAGATTATTCATACGCTAAAAGAAAATATGTGATCGCAGGTTTCATCACCACCATCGTGATGATATACCTGATACGGCTCTTCTCCCTCCAGGTCGGCGACGACAAATATAAGGAGAACGCCGACAGCAACGCCTTTCTGCGGCGCGTGATATATCCGGCGCGCGGTCTCGTGTATGACCGCGAGGGACGTCTGGTGGTCTTCAACCAGCCGGCCTACGACGTGATGCTGATTCCCAAGGATGTGGGCCGGTTTGACACGCTGGCGCTATGCAAGGTGCTCGGCCTCGACAAGGCGGAGCTCGAGGAGAAATGGAAGGAGATGAAGAATCCCCGCAAGAATCCGGGATATTCCGCCTACACACCGCAGAAACTGATTTCTCACCTCTCGCAGGAAGACTACGGGCGGCTTCAGGAAAAACTGTATATGTTTCCCGGCTTCTTCGTACAGAAGCGCACCGTGCGCCAGTATGCCTACAATGCGGCGTCAAACGTGCTCGGCAACATACGCGAGGTGTCGGCCGCCGACGTGGAGCGCGACCGTTACTACCGCTCCGGCGACTACACCGGCGACCTCGGCATCGAGAAGAGCTACGAGAAGGCGCTGCGCGGCGAGAAAGGAGTGGAGATCCTGATGAAGGACGCCTACGGACGCATCAAAGGCTCCTACGAGGAAGGGATTCACGATGTGGCGCCGGTGTCGGGCAAAAACCTGACACTCTCTATCGACATGGAGCTGCAGCAATATGGCGAGCAGCTGATGCGCAACAAGATCGGCGCCATCGTCGCCATCGAGCCGGCCACGGGCGAGGTGCTCTGCCTGGTGACGTCGCCGGGCTATGACCCCTCGCTGCTCGTGGGCAGGGAACGCGGCAAGAACTACGCTGCCCTTGTGAGAGACCCCTACAAGCCGCTCTACGACCGCGCCATCCAGGGTGCCTACCCCCCCGGCTCGACCTTCAAGCCCACGCAGGGTCTGATCTTCCTGCAGGAAGGTGTAGTCTCCCTCTCCACCATGTATCCCTGCTACCACGGCTACATCAACGGTCTGCGCGTGGGGTGCCACGGCCACGGCTCCCCCATCGCCCTCAAGCCGGCCCTGCAGACATCATGCAACGCCTATTTCTGCTGGGGATTCAAAAACATGATCGACAAGCGAGGCACCAAGGCCGGCGACCAGTTTGAGAAATGGAAGAACTATCTCGTGGAGATGGGCTACGGCTACAAGCTCGGCATAGACCTTCCGGGCGAGAGCCGCGGTTTCATTCCGAACACCGAATTCTACAATAAGTCGTATCGCGGCTCGAACTGGAGCGCCAACTCGGTGATTTCCGTCTCGATAGGCCAAGGCGAAGTGCTCGCCACCCCGTTGCAGATCGCCAACCTCTGCGCCACGATAGCCAACCGCGGCCATTATTTCACCCCCCATGTGGTGAAGGAGATCTCCGACAGCACCATCGACGCGAAATACAGGGAACGCCACACCCCTCACATCAGGCGCGCCCACTACGAGGCCATCGCCGAGGGCATGAGGATGGCCGTGACGGGAGGCACATGCCGCACGGCCAACCTGCCCGGCATTGAGGTATGCGGCAAGACCGGCACCGCACAGAACCCCCACGGCAAGGACCACTCGGCCTTCATGGGGTTCGCCCCTTACCACAATCCTAAGATAGCCGTCTGCGTCTATGTGGAGAACGCCGGATTCGGCGCCACCTTCGGCGTGCCGATCGGGAGCCTCATCATGGAGAAATACCTCACCGGCTCAATCTCCGACGCCCGTAAGGGAATCGAGGAAAGAATGTTGAACTCTAACACCATACTGACAAGTGGAGTTACAAAACACTGAGAAAGACATATCGGTATTCCGCGCAGTCGACTGGATCACCATAGTGCTCTATGTGATCCTCGTCTCGGCAGGCGCCGTGAGCATCTACGCCGCGAGCTACGATTCCGACCATGCCAACATCTTCGACTTCAATGAGTTTTCCGGAAAGCAGTTTCTCTGGATCGGCCTCTCGCTCGTGATAGGCTGCGTGATCCTGCTTCTCGACTACCGTATATGGGAAACCTATGCCTACCTGATCTACGGCATCGTGATCCTCGTATTGATAGCCACCATCTTCCTTGCGCCCGATATCAAAGGGTCGCGTAGCTGGCTGGTGTTCGGCCCGGTGAGCCTGCAACCGGCGGAGTTCGGAAAGTTCGCGACGGCACTGGCTCTCGCCAAGCTCTTCAATTCCTATAACTTCTCGCTCAACGCCAAGATCAGCAACTATTTCAGGGCGCTGATCATCATCTTCCTTCCCATCAGCCTCATCCTGATGCAGAGGGAGACCGGCAGCGCTCTCGTGTATATCTCGCTTATATTCGTGCTCTACCGTGAGGGCATGAGCGGCCTGGTCCTGTTCTCTGTGGTGTGCGCCGTCACATATTTCGTGGTGGCCGTCAAATTCGTGGAGCCTCTGATTCTCGGCATTCCTGCCGGGGAGTTCAGCGTGTTCGTGATGGTATGCGTCATATTCATCATGATGCTTCTATTCTACTGCAAAGACATCTTTGTGGCCCGCAACGTCATCATCGGATATCTCGGCGCCGGCATCCTCGTGACGGTGCTCGACCTCTGCGGCATACACATCAACGGCACTGTCTTCTTCCTCGTGATCATTCTCGGAGGGCTCATATATGTGGCTCTCATGATGTTTCACCATCATCTGCAGAAATACCTCGTCACTATCGCCTTCGCCCTGGTGTCGGTAGGCTTCCTCTTCTCGGTCAACTATGTCTTCGGCAACGTGCTGGAGCCCCACCAGCAGGGGCGCATCAAGGTGGCGCTGGGCATAGAGGAAGACCTGCGTGGCGCGGGCTATAACGTCAATCAGTCGAAGATCGCCATCGGCTCGGGCGGCCTCACAGGAAAGGGATTCCTCAACGGCACCCAGACGAAGCTGAAATACGTGCCCGAGCAACACACCGACTTCATCTTCTGCACAATAGGAGAAGAGGAAGGCTTTGCGGGCTCGGCAGCGGTGCTGGTGGTGTTTCTCGCCCTCATCCTGCGTCTGATAGAGATTGCCGAGCGACAGCGCACGCCGTTCGGACGCGTCTACGCCTACTGCGTGCTTTCCTATCTGATCTTCCATGTCTGCATCAACATAGGCATGGTGATAGGGCTGTGTCCCGTGATCGGCATCCCTCTCCCCTTCTTCAGCTACGGCGGCTCCGCGCTCTGGAGCTTCACCATCCTGCTCTTCATCCTGCTGCGCATCGACGCCGCACGCAAAGAGCGGCGCGACTGAGCGGGACATCCCTGCATCGCTTCCGGATCGCCACTTTTGTCGGGACCGATGTAATAATTTGCCGCCGAGATTTGTTATAATAGTATATCAACACTAAATCAATTATCATGGCCAACAAAAGAGATTTCAAGAAATATGTCGACGCCCTCGCGGCTTCGGTGTGTGAGAACATGATGGAAGCATACTACAACATCGATGGCGTAGACAAGGATGCCGTGGAGAAGGCCATCGCCAAGGTGCTCGGTGCCTCCGCAGCCGCCAAGAGCAATGCCAACGTCTTCTTCGACAAAGGCGTGAAGGCGTTTGCCGACCGCCGCCAGTATGCGGTGGAGAAAGAGAAATTCTTCAAGACCCTCTTTGCGAAGATATCAAAAGACTTTTCCGACGAAATCAACGAGGCCCTCAGGATCTTCAACGCAGCTGTGCCCGCATCTGTGAAGGAAGACAACAGGAAATCGCTTGACTAAGGGATGAATATCTGGGGACTGGCTCTCAGGCTTGCGGGCTGGAGCGTTGACATCACAGCGCCCCGCCGCGACAAGTGCGTGATATGCGTGGCTCCCCATACTTCGAATCTCGACTTTCTAGCCGGGCTCGCCGCCTACCGCTCACTGGGAAGGAAAGCCAATTTCCTCATGAAGGACTTCTGGTTTTTCTTCCCATTGAAATATCTCCTCCGGGCACTCGGAGGCATACCTGTGGTCAGGTCGAAAGTGCGCAGGGAGTCGCTGACGAAGACGGTGGCGGAGATGTTTCGCACGCGCCCCTACATCAATCTCGCCATCACGCCGGAGGGCACGAGGAGCCTGCGCTCCGAATGGCACACGGGATTTCTCCGTATAGCCTACGATGCCGGAGTGCCCGTGCAGCTCGGCGTCATCGACTACCGGAGAAAGGTGGTGGAGATCAGATATGAATACCGGCCCACCGGCGATATCGAGGCCGACATGAGACACGTCAAGGAGTTTTATTCCCGTTACAGGGACGCGGCCCGGTATGCCGATAAATTCACAGTATAATACATTAACCCGAATTATGGACAAAGACCTGAGAGTGGCTCTTTTCCCCATGCGCATAGCATGGGAAGACAAAAAAGCCAACTTCGACACGCTTCAGGGCGCCCTCGAGTCGATGCATCCCGACACTGACCTGATCATACTTCCGGAAACCTTCTCCACCGGCTTTCCTTCGGGAGAAGACAAGGACCATGTCAGGGCAATGGCGGAGCGTAACAGCGGCCCGACGGTGGAGACGCTCAAGCGGCTGGCGGCCCACTACAACGTTGCAATCGCCGGCAGCTTCATCGCCGACTCCGGCGGCTCTCTCTACAACAGAGCGTTCTTCATCGAGCCTTCGGGCGAGGAGACGTTCGCCGACAAGCGTCATCTATTCACCATGGCCGGAGAGCACAAGGTGTTCTCTCGAGGCCACGACCGGCTAAAGGTGAGATACCGTGGCTGGAACATAGCACTCATCGTCTGCTACGACCTGCGCTTCCCCGTGTGGTGTCGGAATGTCGACAATGACTACGACCTTCTCCTGGCTGTGGCCAACTGGCCGGTGCCGCGAGTTTCGGCCTGGAGCAGCCTGCTCACGGCAAGGGCTATCGAAAATGAATGCTATGTGTGTGGTGTAGACTGCAAGGGCACCGACCTGAAGGGCTTCGTCTACGACGGCGCTTCAGCGGCCATCGACTTCAAAGGAAAGGATATCGGAGTGGCCACTCCCGACGGCAGCGTCATCTATGCCCTTTTGCAGCGCGATAAGCTCGATGCCTTCCGAAGCAAGTTTCCGGCATGGGCTGATGCCGACACATTCACGTTGGAGCGGTAAGCACCCGATGACATGACACAACCTTAATACTCATTAAATTGTTGATAAGCTATATTTATCCTTAAACCCATCAGATTATGAAAATCAAGTTTATTATCGCGGTCGCACTTGCCGGAAGCGTTGCGCTCACCGGATGTGTAAGCTCCAAGAAATATAATGAGCTACAGTCGCAATATCAGAATCTGAATTCCGAATTATTACTGTCCGCTAAAGTTTTTTGAGCAGTTGAAAAATTAGGGCTGACACCTATTGCAGGAGTCAGCCCTTTA
>CANQRV010000042.1 GCA_947626355.1 uncultured Muribaculaceae bacterium | reverse complement strand
TCTGTATCGGGGCATATATCGCATCCTCGGCCCATTTCACAACCTCAATTTTACGCCATTTACTGAATATCCCTAAATTAACGAAAAAAAGCCGCATTCCCGAAGGAAAGCGGCTCGCGTAATCTTTAGTTGGTTCCTGATCAGTCGTTGATCATAACTCGCGTAACGCCTTTGTCGGAGACACGCAGGTATACGCCCTTGTCAGAAGGTCTGCCGTCGAGACGAACACCACCGATGGTATACCAGGTCTCTGAAGCATTGTCGGCATTGATGTCGGCTATTCCCGAGATGCCGGTGATGTTCTCGAAATTGCTCCACACCTCAGCTGTCTTATAAGCCTCTACAGCTTCCTCCGGCACGTTGAGTGCCACATTTGTATAGGCATCGTAGTCGAAAATCTCCTCATTCGTACATACCGGAGGTTCAGGATTGAGGCTTTGTATTGACATTAGAGCCGGACATCTTCCGAATGCTTTCTCTTGGATAGTATTCACCGTAGAAGGAAGTGTTATCGTGGTAAGCAAGGGCAAGTTGTAAAAGCCGAGATAGCCGATTCCCTCAACACCTTCCTCAAGATTGATGAAGGTTAGGTTATTACAGCGGGCGAATGCTCTATTATCGATGAGTCTGACAGAAGAGGAAATCGTGACGCTTTCAATCAGAGATCCAAAAAAAGCGGAATCGCCGATTTTTGTCACACCTGTCGGTATGGAATAATCCGGTGTCGTCCTCCCTACCGGATAGGCAAAAAGAGTCTCGCCATTGTCGCTATAAAGCACGCCATCGATGGAGGAATAAAACTTATTTCCTTCTGCCACATTGATTTCAGTGATGCCCGACTCCGCGAACTCCTCGGAGCCTATTTGCTCGACAGAGGCCGGGATTAGAATCGTCTCAAGGGAAGTGCATTGTCTGAATGTTTTCATGTCAAGAATCTTGAGCTTGTTGCTCAGAGTGACCTTCTTTAGGGATGTGCATTCTTGGAAGACCCCGAAGTCCATTGTCTCAACATTGTCGGGAATTACAATTTCCACCAGACTCTGACAGCTACCGAAGGCTCCGAAACCAATCGAGGTCACGCTTTCCGGGATAACAATGTCTGTCAGACTCGTACATCCGGCGAAAGTGGCAGGTGGAATCGTTTCGAGAGTAGATGGAAGCTTGCATCTTTTGAGCGATGCGCATCCAATGAACATGGATGCTTTCATATAAGTTACGGATTCAGGTATCGTGACATCTGTAAGATTGACACAGTTCTTGAAGGCGTTGTTGGCCAAGGCTGTGACTGTAGTGGGAATGACGTAGACTCCGTCTTCACCTCTGAACTGTGCTGGAACGGAGAGGATGCTCTCCATGTTGCTGGTGAAGAGCACACCGTCTACCGACTTGTAGTTGGAATTGCCGTCCTCTACGTTGTAGGCTTCCAGCTGTTTGTTGCCTTGGAATGTTGTGCCATACATAGTGGTCACGTTTTTGGAGATATTGATCTCCGTCAGCTTGGTGTCGATGAAGCACCATTCGTCGAATTCAGTCACAGTTTCCGGAATAGAGACGGACGTGAGCTCATAGCAGCAGTAGAAGGCGTATAGGCCAAGTCGCACCACAGTGTATCCGTTGACTGTCTCTGGAATAACGATGTCGCCGGGATAGAACGTTCCTTAAAAATACAATAGCAGCCGGCCGTTTATGTTTTCCGATTCATGAATCGGAAAGATAAACGGCGTGCTTTCAGCGATTTGAGGATGGCTTGGTCAGGATTTCTGATTCTGCACGGTGATTTTAAGATATACCGAAGGGGTTGAGATGAATCCGTTTATTCTCTCGAGAGCCTCGATCCAACGGCCCTCTTCTATAAGATGGTCATAAGTGGTGAGGGAGTCTTTGGCGGCCTCAGCGCTATATCCCGCATCGGCATCGAGATGGCATGCGGAGATAATCAGGCTTAGAATGAGCCATGGCAGGTATATATAACAGGTATATATAATATGTGGTGGATTTCGTAATCATGAAGGAAAATCGGAAATTTCGGCAAAGATAGCCATAAAAATCTGTAAATTCAAGCATTGTGAAATATTCTGGTGCGGCAAAGACTTCGCAAAGACACCGCATTGATAAGGGCGGAAATAAAAATTTGCGGAAAAATTTGGTGGAGTGAAAAATTATCCCTAACTTTGCAGCGTCAAAGAGGAAGAGACGCTTGAGTCTCGACTTCGACCGACTGACTGGGGCATTAGCTCATCTGGCTAGAGCGTTTGACTGGCAGTCAAGAGGTGACCAGTTCGAGTCTGGTATGCTCCACCAAATTTTCAACAATTCGCAACGCATTGGCAATCAGTTTAAAAGACCGATTGCCAATGTTGTTTAAGACACGGCGCCGCTGTGTCTTCGGTCTTGATTCAGTCTCCACTTTTGTGGTATTTTATGGAATTTTGTGGAATTCTGTGGAAAATGTTTCGCAGATGTTTCGCAAGGTGCGACACTGCTTATGTGCAAATTTGACCAAAACGGCCAAAACCGCGATAATTAACAGTTATAAACATTTATTAAGCAATGTTCACTTTTAAATTCTTTGTAAGGACAGACGGCACTCCCTTGAGGGTGCGTTACGTCAACAACCGCAGGAAAGCGGAACTGAATCTCGAGATACCGACCACGGCGCGTGAACTTGAGAACGCCATGTCGGACCATCCCTCCACGGTCAACGCAGCGCTCGCCAGAATGGTAAGGGGGTACACCGCGATATTGAAGAGGCTCCAGATAGACCTTCTGGAGGAAGGCGGGCGCGACATGGACGCGATGGACGTGCGGGACAGGGAGGCGCGTCTGCTGCTGCCGGGAAGCGGGACGCCGGAAGAGGCCGCGGCCCAGGAAGACCCGCTCAACTGGGAGAGGTACTATGAGAGATACGTGGAATCGAAAAAGAACCGTTCGTACCGCGAATCGTGCCAATATACATTGAAGAAGATGCGCGAGCTCTGTGACGGCTTCCCGAATCTCCGCTTCGGGGACATAACGCTGAAATGGCTCAAGGACCTCGACGAGCGGCTTGTCGAGTGCGGCGCCTCGCGGAACACGCGCAACATCCACTTCAAGAATATCCGCACGTGCCTCAACCGCGCCATCGACGAGGAGCTGACCTCGAGCTATCCCTTCCGGCGCTTCAGGATAAAGGCAGAGGAGACGCGCAAGCGCAACCTTCCGGTCAAGGAGCTCCGCAGGCTGTTCCGCTACCCGGTGGAGGACTACCAGAAGTACTACCTCGACTATTTCAAGCTCATATTCATGCTCATCGGCATCAACACAATCGACCTCTTCTACCTCACGAAGATAGAGGACGGGCGCATCGAGTACCGCCGCGCCAAGACGCACAAGCTGTACTCGATAAAGGTGGAGCCGGAGGCCATGGAGATAATAGAGCGCCACCGCTCCATTGACGGCAGGGGTCTGCTCGACATCACTGATAGATGGAAAGACCACCGGGGATTCCAGAAGTACTGCAACATCGCCTTGAAGAATATCGGCGAGATGAAACGCGTGGGGCTTGGCGGAAAGAAAATCATCAGACCGGAATGGCCGGAGATAAGCACGTATTGGGCGAGGCACTCGTGGGCTACTATCGCCTATAATGACTGCGAGGTGAGTCTGGATGTCATTTCACAGGCGCTCGGCCACAGCGACGGCCACGACATGACCAACATCTACCTTGATAAGAAACTGAGGTTGATTGACGAGGCCAACCGCAAGGTGCTCGACTGGGTGCTCTAGGGCAGGAAATAAAGGATCCCCGTCCATTTCGGGCGGGGATCCGGAATGCCTGTCCCTTATTTCAACAGGAATGTGTTGATTCCGTGCTTGCCTCCGCTTGTCGCGACAACCCTTCCGAGCATCGTGTGTATCTCGGCGAGGTGCCGTTCCATGCGCGGAAGACTCGAGAGGTGCTGATTGGCGGTCATAAGTATGTCGGTGTAGTCTACGGGGGTGAACGGCGTCCCCGTGGGCTGCGCCGTTCCGATTCCGCCTCCGCGTTCCATGAGAGCGAGCATGCGCGCCACGTTCTCGTCTATGCGCGGGATTGGGGAGGCGTAGTAGAGAAGAGAGTCGCCGACCGCAGCCGCGTTGTTTATCTCCTCCGAGGTCGCGCCGGCTATGTCCATGCCTGTAGATGACGTAGCCCGAGAATGAAGCTGCGCCGGAGGCGGACCTCCGGCGCAGCTTGTTGGGGCGGGTGTGCTGATTATTCTGCCTTGGCGGCGGCGCCACGGGCGGCACGTGTCAGCTGCACGGCGCATACCACGGCGTTCTTGGCGTTCATGAGCTCCAGGCCCTCGAAGTGGAGGTCGCCTACGGCCATCGACTGGCCGAGACCGAGCTTGTCGACGTTGATCACCAGACGCTCCGGAATCTTGTCGTAGACAGCTTTCACTTTCAGCTTACGCATCGAGAGCGTGAGCTTACCTCCGGCCTTCACACCTTCGGCGTGGCCTTCGATCTGTACCGGCACCTCCATCACGATGGGCTTCTCGGGTGTAACCTCGAGGAAGTCGATGTGGAGCACGGTGTCCTTCACCGGCTGGAACTGAATCTCCTTCATCACGGCCTTGCGGGCATCGCCATGGATGTCGAGGTCGATCTCGAAGATGTCGGGGGTATAGATGAGCTTGCGCACATCCTCTGTCTTCACTACGATGTCGGTTGTGATCAGGCCGCGCCTGCTGTCGATCTCAACGAGCTTCTCGCCATCTTTCAGAGTGCCGTTGAAGGGGAGTTCTACGATTTTGCCGCCGTTGAGCACAGCGGGGATGAGGCCGGCGGCGCGAAGCGCCTTCACCGATTTCTTGCCGAGTTCTTTGCGGGGCTCGGCCTTAAGCTGATAAGTTTTCATTTTTAATTTGTTGTGTTACTCAAAATTTGTGTAAACAGATTTCCCATCACACGTTGGCGCTTGTTCAAAGCGCCTGCAAAATTAATAAAAATAATTGAAAATCAAAAATCTTGAAAAATCTTGACTCTTGACTCTTCACTCTTCACTCTTACTTAAAGGTATCCGGCAGGTCGTTCTCGTAGAGCACCGTGTCGCCCTTCGCCAGCAAGGTGGCCAGCAGCTTCTGTGCCTCGTTGAAGCTCTCCACGGGGTAGAGCTTCTCCTCATCGAAGCCGCTCTCCAGTATCCCCTTCGTCAGCGCGTCGCGGTTGTAGACGCCCACCACGATGGCGATGTCGACATTCTTGCCGATATTGCGTCCCAGCTCGCGGTTGAGCTCCTCCTGCTTCGCTCCGAGCTCCACCATGCCGGGAGTGATGATGATGCGCTTGCCGTCGGTGAAATGCGACAGCACCTCCACCGCCATGCGGCTTCCCACAGGATTGGAGTTGAAGGCGTCGTCGAGGATGGTGACCCCGCCGGGAGTCTGCGTGATGCTCAGACGGTGCACCACCGGCTCGATGTCGGCCACCGCACGCCGGATGCTCTCCACCGCCACATTCATGCGAAGCGCCACCACGATCGCCCCGAGAAGGTCGGAGATATTGGCCTCTCCGAGCAGGCGCGTGGCGAACTCCTCCCGGAAGCCGTCGGGACCGCTCACGACAAACGAAGTGCCCTGTGACGAATACCTCACGTCGGTGGCCTTGTAGGCGGCTCCCGGAGTGCCGGCTACGGAATAGCGCAGACACTCCACATTGCTCACCTTGCGTCCGGCTATCTGCTCGAAATCATCGTTCACCACCGCCAGGCCGTCGGCCGGCAGCGCGTCGATGAGCTCGAACTTGGTGTCGCGCACGTTCTCAATGGTCTTGAACGTCTCCAGATGCATCGGCCCGACAGCCGTCAGCACGCCGATGCGCGGATTCACGATGTCGCAGATCTCCTTCACGTCGCCTCTCTGCTTGGCGCCCATCTCGCAGATAAACACCTCGTTGTAGGGCTTCATCAGCTCGCGCACCGTGCGGATCACCCCCATCGGGGTGTTGTAGGAGCCGGGAGTCATCAATACCGAATATTTCTCGGAGAGGATGCGGTTGAGGTAATGCTTGGTGCTGGTCTTGCCGTAGGAGCCCGTGATGCCCACCACCGTCAGGTCGGGCATCGAGCGGAGGATGGCCACCGCCTCGTTGCGGAAGCGGGCGTTGATCGCCTTCTCCACGGGGGTGAGCAGCCATACGGCCACGAGCACCACCACCCAGGAGAGCGCCGTGATCACGAAGAGCGAGCCGAGAGCCACGGCTAGCGCCGGATACCAGCCCCATACCATGTCGTTGCTGCCGCAGAGGAATATCACCGCCAGATAGGCGCCTGTGGCCAGGCCTCCAGTGAGGCTGTAGATGCGCCAAACCCTTTTGGTGAACACCAGCGGCTTCTTGTATTTCTTCTTGAAGATTAGGAATATCTTCGTGAGACACACCAGCGTCACCACCAGCACCGCCATGCGGATGTCGAGCATGGTGGCGAAAAGAAGGAAGATGCACGCCACATCTGTCAGCCGCCATGCCGAGGCCGTGTTGCCGCGCATCCAGCGCAGGTAGCGCTCCGGCCGGTAGCTGTTCTGTTGGAGCATCTGTATGTCATACTTGAAATTGAGCAGCATGTAGACTCCACACACTACGTATGCCGCTATGAAAAATGCATTCATGTCTTGTTCAGAATCTTCTGTATTGTCGATTGTAGGTTAAGCCTGTATGTCTTGTATGCGAGGCGATGTGACGAGCTCTGATTTGAAAAATTCCCTCAGCACCGCCTGGAAGCCCCCGAAATTGTCGAGAAATGAGTAGTGGCCCGCGCCGGGAAACACCACCAGGCCAGCCTCCGGCATGAGCTTCTCCATCGTCTTGGCGTCGGAGAGGGGAGTGGCGGTGTCGCGCTCGCCCCACACTAAAAGCACCGGCGCCTTGATGAGCGGCATGCAGTGCCTGAGGTCCTCGTTCACCACCTTGCTCATCACCTGCCGCATGCGAGGCGAGCTGTTGCGGTAGTCGGCCGAGCCTGTCTTCGCCCGGCGCCGCTCCACCCATTTTCCACCTTTCTCGCGCCCCATGAGCATGACGGCCAGATGACGCATGGTCTTGAAGGAATACACCTTTATATAGTATTTCAGCTTGCGCTTCGGCTTGATGCCCGCCGCGTCGACGAGCATCACCTTCCCGACCTCATTGCGTGAGGAGAGCAGGATGGCTATCCTGCCCCCGAAGGAGTGGCCTATGAGAGCCGGGCGGCTGATGTGCATCGCGGCTATGAAGTCTTCCACCAGGCATGTGTAGTCATCGACGCCCCACACTGCCGGGGGCTCGCTGCTTTGCCCGTGGCCTGGGAGGTCGAGGTTGTAGACGTGCATGCCGGCGGCGAGTGGACGCGCTATCGACTCCACTGTGGAGTGGTCGCATCCCCAGCCGTGCATCACCACCACCGGGGCTCCGTCGCCGGGCCCCGACTCATCATAATGTAAATCAACTCCCCGTAGGGTTATCTGCTTCATCATTGCGTGTTGATGTCGTTGTGTCAGGATTTCTCTGTCGTGTTGAGCATCGGGGTCACTGGCTCGTCGGCGCAGAGCACCACGAGCAGGTTGCCCACCATCGCGGCCTTGCGCTCCTCGGTGAGCTTCGCGATATTGTTCTCCTCGATGCGCTTGAGGGCCATCTCCACCATCGACACGGCGCCCTCCACGATCTTCTCGCGGGCCGAGATGATGGCCGAGGCCTGCTGGCGGCGCAGCATCACAGCGGCGATCTCCGGCGCGTAGGCGAGGTAGTTGAGGCGTGCCTCAACGGCCTCCATGCCCGCCATGGCCAGACGGTCGTTGATCTTGCGCTCGAGCAGCTCAGAGATCTTGTCGCCGCCGTCGCGCAGCGTCAGCTCGTTGGCGTCGGCCGTGTTCTGGTCGTAGGCGAAATGCCCCGTCACCTCGCGCAGCGCGGCGTCGCTCTGGATCCGCACGAAGTGGTCGAGCGAGCCGCTGTTGATGTTGCCCCCGAGGGAGGCCGAGTCGAGGTCGAACACCACCTTGTAGGTGTCTCTGATGCGCCACACCAGCACCATGCCGATCAACACAGGATTGCCCACCTTGTCGTTGACCTTGATGGGGTCGATGTCCATGTTGCGGATGCGCAGCGAGAGCTTCTTACGGGTGATGAAGGGGTTCACCCAGTAGTAGCCTGTCCTGCGGCAGGTGCCTACATATTTTCCGAAGAAGATCATCACCCGCGCCTCGTTGGGCTCCTGCACGAAATATCCACAGCACCCCAGCACGAGTAGGATGAAGAGCGGAAGCGACACGCCGAAGGTGATGCCGGGATGCTCCTCGCCCCCCAGGATGATGGCGCAGGCTATCAGCGCCGGAAGAAGCACGAAAGTGAAGAATATCATCGCGAATCCGTTGATCACGAGTCCTTTGTATTCATATTCCCTGTTGGGCGCGGGGAAGCCGCCATTTGTCTCGGCCATATCGTCGGTGTTTTTGTAGTGTGACTGATTTTAACAATATTTAGGTAGGGGAGAGAGGAGAAAGTGGATGCAAAATTAGTTTAATTTTCGCATTATATCTAATTTTGCCGCCGTAATATATGTATCGCGGGAGCAGCCGCCGGGCCTCCCTTAATCACCACACAGCTACGAAATGACAGATTTCATATCCGAATGGCATCTCGAGGGCCTTCTTATCGGCCTCTTCACGTTCCTTATAATAGGACTGTTCCATCCCCTTGTGATCAAGGGGGAGTATTACTTCGGTCGCCCCGTGAAATGGGCGTTTCTCGCCGGAGGCATCGTATTCCTTGCCGCCACTCTCTGGCTCGGCCCGCGAAGCGTCACCCTCTCCGCCCTCTGCGGCGTCACGGCCTTCAGCTGCTTCTGGAGCATCAAGGAAGTCGACGAGCAGGTGGAGCGGGTCAGGCAGGGACGTTTCCCGAAGAATCCCGGGAGGCGTTATCCCTTCGACGAGGCTTCCGGCAGCGATGTCCGCGACGATAGCTGAAGAGCCTTTCAGTCGATGAAGCGGTGCAGCAGGTCGCCGTAGGCATCGATGCGGCGGTCGCGCAGGTAGGGCCACCAGTGCCTTACCTCCTGCGTGCGCTCCAAGTCGATGTCGGCCACTCCCTCGAAGGGAGCGTCGTCGGGAGCTGTCAGCAGCATCTCGCCCTGCGGACCGGCTACGAAGCTCGAGCCCCAGAAGTCGATGCCGGAAGTCTGGCCCGACGGGTCGTCCTCGAATCCGAAGCGGTTGACGCTCACCACCGACACCCCGTTGGCTACTGCGTGTGAGCGCTGGATCGTGATCCAGGCCTCGCGCTGCCTTGCCTTCTCTTCCGGCGTGTCGTCGGGATTCCAGCCGATGGCCGTGGGATAGATCAGCATCTCGGCGCCGCGAAGCGCCATGATGCGCGCTGCCTCGGGATACCACTGGTCCCAGCATACGAGCACTCCGAGCTTCCCTATCGACGTGTCGATGGGGCGGAATCCCAGGTCGCCTGGCGCGAAATAGAACTTCTCGTAGAAGCCTGGGTCGTCGGGAATGTGCATCTTGCGGTATTTCCCGGCCGTAGAGCCGTCGGAGTCAAACACCAGAGCGGTGTTGTGATAGAGGCCCGGAGCACGCCGCTCGAAGGCGCTCGCCACGATCACCACCTTGTTGTCGGCTGCCGCCTGAGAGTATATCTCCGTGAATTCCTCCTCCGGACGGCAGGCCAGCTCGAAATTGGCCACATCTTCCGTCTGGCAGAAATAGAGCGAGTCGTGAAGCTCCGAGAGCACCACTAATTGGGCCCCCTCGTCTGCGAGGCGCTCGATGGCGGCGATGTTGCGGTTGCGGTTCACCTCGATCTCGGGCGAGAACGTGTGCTGCACGATCCCGGTCTTCAGTATCTTTGTCGGTCGCATTTATCTTTTCCTGTTTGGTTATCGTTTTTTCAGTTGTCGGTCACCTTCCGGAGCGTCCCTGCGGGCAGCTGCATGGTGGCGCAGTGGAGCGAGCCGTGCTGCCGCAGCAGTGTGCGGCAGTCCACCTGCGTCACGTCGTAATCAGGAAAAGCGATCCTGATTATCCTTGCGGCGAGCAGGTCATTGGCGGGCTGTCCGTAGGAGGGCATGAAGATATGCCCGTTCACCACCAGATAGTTGGCATAGGTGGCCGGAAGTCTGTTGCCCTCGTCGTCGAATACGGGGTCGGGGAATGGCAGCTCGATGAGGTTGTAGGGCTCACCCTCTGCCGTGCGGAGCATGGTGAGCTGGGCGCGCATCTTCAGCAGCTCCTCGAAATGGGAGTCGTCGACGTTGCGGCATCCGGTGAAGACTATACTGTCGCCGGGCGCCATGCGGGCGAGCGTGTCGATGTGTGAGTCGGTGTCGTCGCCCTCCAGCGCTCCGTAGTCGAGCCATAGCGTGTGGTCGCAGCCGAGACGCGTCATCAGCTCTTCGGTGGCCTGCGCCTTCGTCAGGCCCCCGTTGCGGTTGGGGGAGCAGAGACAACGGGAGGTGGTGAGCACAGTGCCGCGCCCGTCGGTATCGACTGACCCCCCCTCGAGGATGAACGCGCGCTGATTGCGGTAGACGCCATCCTCGAAGTAGCCCATTCGGTCGAGCCGGCTCGTGACGAGGTTGTCCTTGTCGGCCGCGAACTTTAGGCCCCAGCCGTTGAAGCCGAAGTCGAGGGCGCGGAGCCTGTCGTCGCGCATCACTCCGAGCGGGCCGTAGTCGCGCGTCCAGGTGTCGTTGTAGTCTGTCTCTATAAATATGAGTGATGCCGAATCGCATTCGTCGAGCAGACTTTCGGCTTCCTTCATGTCGCGGCAGCACACCAGGCAGAGTATGTCTTTGTCGGTTAGCGCCTTCACCAGGCGACGGTATTGGTCGAGCGCCGCGTCGAGGATGCATGCCCAGTCGGTATCTTCGTGCGGAAGCGCCAGGAGCACTCCGTCGCTGGGCTCCCATTCGGCGAGAAATCGTTGGTTTGCTGACATGTCGTCTTGAGTTTTTATCCACAAAAATAATCAAAATTATCGAGATATAGGGCCTCGTTAAGGTAATGTCGCTTATTTTCCTTAATTTTGCATTGTATTAACAGGAAATCATACCCCGGAAATGACGACAGACCAACAGGTAGGGAAGCCCGACAGGACTGCGGCTGAGTTTGCGGAGGCCATTTCGGTCTGCCGCGATATCTTTGTGAAGAAAATGGCCGACTACGGCACATCATGGCGCGTGATGCGCCCCTCCAGCCTCACCGACCAGATTTATATCAAGGCGCGGCGCATACGCTCCATCGAGGAGAAGGGCGACGCGCGTGTCGACGAGGGCATTCTGCCCGAATTCATCGGTATCGTCAACTATTGCGCCATAGCTCTCGTGCAGCTCTCGATCGGCTCCGGCGACCCGCTGCCTCACGATGAGGCCCTGCGCCTCTACGACGACGAAATCGCAAAGGCCACTTCCCTCATGCTGAACAAGAACCATGACTACGACGAGGCCTGGCGCCATATGAGGGTCTCCAGCTTCACCGACATTATCCTCCAGAAGCTGCTGCGCACCAAGGAGATCGAGGACCATATGGGAAAGACCACCGTGAGCGAGGGTGTCGACGCCAACTATATGGACATGATCAACTACGCTCTCTTCGCCATCATCAAGCTGCGCGGGCAGCAATGCGCACGATGAGAGCCGCCATCCTTTCGATGTCGCCTGCCGCCGTGCGGTGGATCACTCTCGCCGTGCGACTTATCGTGGCGGCCGTCTTCATTTTCTCCGGCTTCGTGAAGGCCGTCGACCCATGGGGAACACTCTATAAGACCGACGACTATCTCGAGGCTATGCACCTGCATGTATGGCCCAATCTGGAGCTCGTGGGCGTCTTCTTCCTCTGCATGCTCGAGTTCTGCATGGGTGTGATGCTGGCGCTCGGATGCTTCCGCCGCTCGGTGGCGTGGATCTTTGCCGCGGTCATGGCCTTCATGCTCCCTTTGTCCTTATGGATCGCAATCACCGACCCTGTGGCTGACTGCGGGTGTTTCGGCGACGCTTACGTCATCTCCAACTGGGCTACCTTCTGGAAGAATGTGGCGCTCTGCATCGGCGTGGGCTGGCTGCTGGGGCGAAACAGGATGTGCCGATGGACCGTGACCCCGGCTCTCCAGTGGATTGCGCTGCTCGCAACCGTGGCCTATATCGGCCTCGTGGCCATCATCGGATACACCTATCAGCCTCTCGTCGATTTCCGTCCATATAAGACGGACACCGACATCGTCGATTTATCCGCCCCCAGTGGCGACGGACCGCGCATGGTGTTCGTATATGAGAAGGATGGTGTGGCCAGGGAATTCTCGGAAGACGACACACTTCCCGACGAGGCCGACGGATGGCGTTTCGTGGACCGGCGCGAGCTTCCGGCCTCCTCGCCGGCTCCCGAGGCTACGGCAGAGGCAAAGGACTTCAGGATATGGGACGGCGACGAGGATGTCACCGAAGACGTCATCAGCCGCAGGGGAGGAGAGATCCTGCTCATGATGCCACGTCTCTCCGACGTCTCGATCGCCACTTCATGGAAAATCAACTCCCTCTACACATGGGCACGCCGCAACGGCATGGATATGATGGCGGTGGTGGCCGGAAGCAAGGCCGATATCGACAACTGGGTCGACCTCTCCATGGCCTCCTATCCCATCTATACCGCTGACGACACCGCCATCAAGGAGGTGGTGAGGGGCAATCCCTCGGTGGTCTATCTCCACGACGGCAAAATCGGTTGGAAGAGCACCCTTGCCG
Organism: uncultured Muribaculaceae bacterium; assembly: GCA_947626355.1. Taxonomy (GTDB): domain Bacteria; phylum Bacteroidota; class Bacteroidia; order Bacteroidales; family Muribaculaceae; genus Lepagella. Next base: position 13,543 of record CANQRV010000042.1, on the reverse strand, counting down.
CTATGGATGTCGATGATTTCATGGCGCCCGGAACCTCCGGCGACCCGATGTCGTTTCAGACCGACAACGCGCGGATGCTCTTTAATTTCTCCATGGTATATGCGGCGGTCATAGCCCTGCTGATAGTGCTCAGCTTCTCGCCGCTGCTCAAGGACCTCATCTGGGGGCGCCGGGGCGCGAGACAACCGGAAGAAATCGCTCCCTCTACTCGTGATGATAAGGCTCCCCGCGCTGAATAGTCATGGCGCGGTAGATCTGCTCGGTGAAGAATAGCCTCACCATCTCATGGTTGAACGTCATCTTCGACAGCGACACCTTATACATGGCGCGGGCATACACCTCCTCCGAGAAGCCGTAGGGACCTCCCACCACGAAGAGCACGCGCTTCCTCCCGCCGGCCGCCAGCCGGTCGAGCCATCCCGAGAATTCCACCGACGTGTATTCCCGTCCACGCTCGTCGAGTAGCACTATGATGTCGGAGTCGCTGAACTCGGATATCAGAAGCTTCCCTTCCGCGGCCTTCTGCTGCGTAGCCGTGAGGCTTTTGGCGTTTTTCACGTCGGGAAGCTCCTTGAGCGCAAACTTCACGTATCTGCGAAGCCGCCCGGTATATTGTTCGATCCCTTCTCTGACCCATTCCGTAGAGGTCTTGCCTATTGTGAGCAGACAATATTCCATATTTTTAAAAATTCTACCGCAAAATTAAGCAAATCCCATTATTAATCGCTATTTTTGCGGTGGAAATATCAAACATCCGCATAACCCTAACCTGACAAACAACCAACAGATGAAAACAACTGACGAGCTGATCGACGAACTGCTTGACCTGGCTTTCGCGGAAGACATCGGCGACGGCGACCATACAACCCTCTCCACAATCCCTGCCGACGCCATGGGGCGTTCGAGGCTTTTAGTAAAGGAAGACGGCGTCATCGCCGGTATCGAGGTGGCCAGGAAGGTGCTCCATAAGGTAGACCCGTCCATCAAGGTGGAGCAGATGATCGCCGACGGCGCTGCCGTGAAGAAGGGCGACGTGGCCTTTATCGCAGAGGGCCCGGTGAGGTCGCTGCTCGTGGCCGAGCGCACGATGCTCAACATCATGCAGCGCATGAGCGGCGTGGCCACGATGACGCGACGCTATCAGGACGAGCTCGCCGGGCTTCACACCCGTGTGCTCGACACCCGCAAGACCACTCCCGGCATGCGTGTGCTCGAGAAGGAGGGCGTCAGGCTCGGCGGTGGCACCAACCACCGTATCGGCCTCTTCGATATGATACTCATCAAGGACAACCATATCGACTTCGCCGGAGGCATTGAGAAGGCCATCAACCGTGCCCGCGAATACTGCAGGGCCACCGGCCGCAACCTGAAGATCGAGGTCGAGGTCAGAAGCCTCGACGACATCCGCCGCGTGCTCGCCAACGGCGGCGTAGACAGGATAATGTTCGACAATTTCACTCCCGAGCTCACCCGCGAGGCCGTGGCTCTCGTCGACGGCAAGGTGGAGACGGAGTCGTCGGGTGGCATCACTCTCGAGAACCTCCGCGCATACGGTGAGGCCGGTGTCGACTTCATATCGGTCGGTGCGCTCACCCACAGCGTAAAGGGACTCGATATGTCGTTCAAGGCCTGCTGATATGGCTTCCTGCACGCTGCGAAAGGTTTCCGGCAGTGAGAAGGATGCAGCAGGCACAGGCCGCGACTTCCGCTTCGGCCGATTCGCCGAGGAGAAGGCCGTCGAGCTGCTGGTGGCCAAGGGCTATGCCATTCGCCACCGCAACTGGCGATGCGGCAGGATCGAGATCGACATCATCGCACAGAAGGCCAACTGGATTGTCTTCGTGGAGGTGAAGGCCAGAAGCGGTGAATGGGAGGCTCCGGACGCCGCCGTCGACCGCCGCAAGATGAAGAGCCTCTCCGCCGGAGCCGACGTCTATCTCCGCGGGATGCCCGTGGTGTGCAATTATCGTTTCGACATCATTACGCTGACAGGAAACATCGACGACTTCACGATCGACCACATCGAAGACGCCTTCATGCCGCCACTCAGCGGCCGCGGCGCCGGTTCTTTCTGAGCCGTCGACTTTGTCGGTCTATATCTTTTATGTATCTATGCAGATCAAATATACTATAGGGGTCGACGTGGGTGGCACCAACACCCAGCTCGCCCTCGTCGACATCGCCGGCCGGATAGTGGCCCGCGACTATCTTCCCACCACCGGACACCCCGATGCCGCGTCATATGTCAAGGCGCTCGGGGCGAAGGTTACCGGACTCGTGGAGGCCAACGGCGCCAGAGGGCAGGTGAAGGGCATAGGCATCGGCGCTCCATGTGCCAATGCCGCCTCCGGCGTGATAGAGGGGGCAACCAACCTCCCCTGGCCGTCGCCCATACCGCTTGTGGATCTTGTGGAGAAGGCTACCGGAATCTCCACAGTGATATCCAACGACGCCAATGCGGCGGCCGTCGGCGAGATGACTTACGGCTCCGCAAGGGGATGCCGCAATTTCATCATGCTCACCCTCGGCACCGGTGTCGGCGCAGGAGTGATTTGCGACGGCCATCTCCTTTCGGGTAGCCGGGGCTTCGCCGGTGAGCTGGGACACATCTTCTTCCATTTCGCCGCCGACCGTTCCTGCGAGTGCGGACGCTACGGCTGCCTGCAGACCGTGGCCTCCGCCGGAGGTGTGGTGGAGACCGCGCGCCGCATGCTCGCCGCCGATGTCCGGCCGTCGGCACTCCGCGACATTCCTGCCCCGGAGCTAAACGCCAGGGCAATCGGAGAGGCTGCCGACGCCGGCGATCGTATGGCCATCGAGGTCTTCGACTTCACCGGCCGCTGCCTCGGCGAGGCGTGCGCCACTTTCGCGGCTTTCACCGACCCCGACGCCGTCATCCTTTTCGGCGGTGTGGCAAGGGCCGCGCGCTTCATGCTCCCCGCCATGCGCGAGGCCATCGAGAAACACGCGCTCCATATCTACCGCAACCGCATCAAGGTGTCGGTCTCGTCGTTGCCCGACAGCGACGCGGCGATTCTCGGTGCCGCATCCCTTCCTTTCATCAACACTACAAAATCATGAACAGTCTCAAAACGCTTGCAGCCCTCTCCGCCATGGCCATCTCGCTGGGCGCGGCTGCCGAAGGATATGTGCCCTCGCCGCAGGTGGTGGAGTCGCAGAAGGAATTCTCCGCCGACCGTTTCGGCATCTTCATCCACTGGGGCATCTACAGCATGTTCGGCCAGGGTGAATGGTATCTCAACTACGGTCCTAAGGCCGACGAATACGCCAAGGCCGCCAAGGGTTTCTATCCGATAGATTTCAACGCCGACGAGTGGGCCGAGGCTTTCAAGGACGCCGGCGCCGGTTACGTCACATTCACATCGCGCCACCACGACGGTTTCTCGATGTTCGACACAGAGGCCAGCGACTACAATATCGTAGACGCAACCCCCTTCAGGCGTGACATCCTCAAGGAGCTTTCCGACGCCCTCCGTGAGAAAGGACTCGACCTTCACCTCTATTACTCCCATCTTGACTGGACACGTCCCGACTATCCCTGGGGCCGCACGGGCCACACCACAGGCCGCGACTCCACGAAGGCCGACTGGAACTCCTATTACAAGTTCATGAACACACAGCTCACCGAGCTCCTGACCAATTACGGTCCGATCCGTGCGATATGGTTCGACGGCTGGTGGGACCATGACGAGGACAGCATTCCTTTCAACTGGCACCTCCCGGAGCAGTACGCGCTCATCCATTCCCTCCAGCCCGGCTGCCTTGTGGCCAACAACCACCATCAGACACCTTTCGAGGGAGAGGATATCCAGATTTTCGAGCGTGACCTTCCCGGTGAGAACACTGCCGGCCTCTCCGGTCAGTCGGTGAGCCGCCTGCCTCTGGAAACCTGCAACACCATGAACGGCATGTGGGGATATAAGGTGACCGACACCGACTATAAGGACGTGGCTACTCTTGTTCGTTATCTCGTGAGGGCCGCCGGTATGGGCGCCAACCTCTTGCTCAACATCGGCCCTCAGCCAAACGGTGAGCTGCCTGCGGCCGCCCTCGACCGTCTCAAGGGGATGGGGGAGTGGCTGCGCGCTAACGGCGAGACCATCTACGGCACGCTGCCCGGTCCGTTTGCTCCTCAGGACTGGGGATGCTCCACACGTAAGGACAACAAAGTGTGGATCCATGTCACCAACGCCACGACACCCGACATCACGCTGCCGGCGCCCCTCAAGGTGAAGAGCGCCGTCTCATATGCCGACCGGTCGCCGGTGAAGGTGTCGAAATCGGCCGATGGCCCGGTGCTCCATCTCGGTTCGGTGCCCTCCGACATCGACTACATCGTGGAGCTGGAAGTGAAATGATCTCTCTAATCAACTATAAACTATCAATTAGACCATGAAAATAGAGATATGCTGCGGCGACTATGAGAGTATGCTCTCGGCCGTGGAGGGTGGCGCCGAACGCATCGAGCTCTGCGCAGGCCTCTCGGAAGGCGGCCTCACCCCGTCGCTCGGCCTCATACGGGCCGCCGTGAAGCTCAACATACCGCAGATCAACGTCCTCATACGTCCCCGCAAAGGCGATTTCTGTTACACCCAGAGAGAGCTCGCACTCATGAAGGAGGAGATAAAGATCGCTGTGGCCGAAGGTGCCACCGGCATCGTGTCGGGTGCTTTGACACCGGAAGGCGACATCGACATGGGAGCGCTTCTCCAGCTCCGCGAAGCCGCCCCAAAGACACGGTTCACCTTCCACAGGGCCTTCGACCTCTGTGCCGACCCCATGAAGTCGCTTCAGGAGATAATGACCGTGGGCTGCACGACCCTCCTTACCTCCGGGCAGGCAAATTCTGCCCTGGCCGGAGCACCGCTCATCAGACAGCTCGTGGAGAAGGGCGCCGGCCGCATCGAGATAATGGCCGGCTCCGGCATTACTTCCGCCAATGTGGAGGAGGTGGTCGACGCCACCGGTGTGCGCGCTGTGCATACTTCCGCCAGAAAACCCGTGGAGAGCGCCATGACTTTCCGCAAGGGAGACGTCAATATGGGCAAGCCGGGAGACAACGAATATACCCGCCTCATCACTTCTGCCGACGAGGTGGCTTTGGTAATCAAGAAAGTACGCAACCGCCAATGACATCATCATCCGTTAATCCGTTCCGGCGCTTCGCCGCCGGCTGGCTGATGCTCTCGGCAATTGCGGGAGCCCCGTTCCTTGCCGGGTCTGCGTCGGCGCAGGTGCTTACTCCCCAGGCCCGTGTGGCCTTCGAGAAGAGGATGGCTCTTCCGGAGAACGCTTCGCTTAAAAAGACAATCGACCAGGCCCGTCTCACTCCCGAGCAGAGGGAGGCCGTCGAGTTTCTCTATGCCTACCTGCCTGACGCCGACCTCGCCGACTATAGTTTCGACTTCTATCTGAGGAATATCGACGCCGCGTTGAAGGCTCGTCGTGAGATGCCCTGGGGCAAGACGGTAGGCGACAGGGAATGGCGTCATTTCGTGCTCCCCGTCAGGGTCAACAACGAGAGCCTCGACCTCTCCCGCTCTGCCTTCTACGAGGATCTGAAGCCGCGTCTGCAAGGTCTCTCTATGGAAGAGGCGATTCTCGAGATCAACCACTGGCTCCACGAGAAGGCCACATATAAGCCGAGCGACGCCCGCACTTCGTCACCGCTCTCTACCGTGAGCCAGGCCATCGGGCGATGCGGCGAGGAGTCGACGTTTGGCGTCGCCGCGTTCCGCGCCATGGGCATCCCGGCTCGCCAGGTCTACACCCCGCGCTGGGCACATACAGATGACAATCATGCCTGGGTCGAGGTGTGGGCCGACGGCAAATGGCATTTCCTCGGCGCCTGCGAGCCGGAACCGGTGCTCGACCTCGCATGGTTCAACGCTCCGGCCTCGCGCGGTATGCTTATGAACACAAGCGTGTTTGGCGAATACGACGGCCCGGAGGAGGTGCTCATGCAGCAGCCACTCTCCACCCGGATCAATGTCACCCGCAACTACGCGCCGGTCGACTACGCCCGGGTGGTGGTCAGGAATGTCGACGGCACTCCCGCAGCCGGCGCCGACGTGCGCTTCTGCATCTACAATTACGCCGAGTATTATCCCGTGGCTCAGCGTGTGGCCGATGAGGGGGGAGAGGCCGGTGTGCTTGTCGGTAAGGGCGATATGCTTGTCTGGGCCACTGACGGCGACCGATTCGGTTTCGCCGAGTATCAGCCCGGCTCGCAGGAGACGGTAGTCGTGCTCGACAAGGACGGCTCATACTCCGGGGTCTCTGATTTCGACCTGACGCCTCCTAAGGGTGGCGGCCTGATTCCGAATGTCACCCCTGAGCAGCGTGCCCTCAACAACCACCGTTTCGCGCAGGAAGACAGCATACGCAATGCCTATACCTCGACTTTCGCCACAAGGGAGCAGGCTGCCGCTATTGCCGGAAGCCTCGGCATCGACAGCGTGGCGCTCGCCGATGTGCTCGTGGAGTCGCGTGGCAATCATTCCGCCATTGCGGAGATGCTCCGTCAGCTCGACCCATCCGGTCGGGCCATGGCCCTTCGTCTACTGAAGAGTGTCTCGGAGAAAGACCGCCGCGACATACCCATGGATGTGGTGGGCGACGGCATCGCCCATGCTCCGGAGCCGCTTTTCGAGATGTCTGACGCTTTCTACGACCGCTACGTGCTCAATCCCCGTGTCGAGAACGAGGCGCTTACCCCCTACAAGGGTTTTCTCTCGGTAGCTCTTCAGGAGATCGCGGATGAGGTCGACGGTGATCCGGCGGCGCTCGCGCTCTGGACTGCTGAAAACATCGCCCTCTCCGATCAGCCGTCGTCTGGTCTGCGTATGTCGCCGGCCTCCGTATGGCGTCTGAGGAATACCGACCGACTGAGCCGCGACATATTCTATGTGGCGGCTGCCCGCTCGCTCGGCATTCCGGCCCGCATCGACCCGGTCACCGGCAAGACGCAGTATGCCATTTCGGAAGACGAATGGAGCGATGTCGACCTGGTGCAGATCGGTGGCCCGATGAAGAAGCGCCGCGTCAAAGGGGGTGCCCTTCAGCTGGAGTTCAGTCCCGAAGGCTTCAATGTCGATCCGAAATACTATTCATCGTTCAGCATAAGCCGCATCGATGGGGGAGTGCCCCGCCAGCTTGAGTATCCGGAGGATGCCACATGGAGCTCCACCTTCTCTACTGCCGTGCCGCTCGATGCCGGACAGTATTTGCTCACCACAGGTCAGCGTCTCGCCGACGGCGGCGTGCTTGCTAAAAGCCGCGTCTTCACGGTAGCTCCCGGTGACACCGTGCGCATCCCGCTCGAGATCCGCCGCAACCCCGATGCCCTCTCGGTCATCGGCTCGCTCAATGCCGAGGATATCTACCATGATCTTAAGCTGAATGAAGACCGCAGTCTTCTGGCCACGGCCGGCAGGGGATATTACGTGGTTGGTCTGATTGATCCGGGCAGCGAGCCGTCGGCGCATACGCTCAACGACATCGCGGCAGTGGCAAAGCAGTTGGATGCTGTCGGGCGCAAGATCATCCTCCTCTTCCCCGATGAGGATGCCGCCTCGCGGTTTGATGCCTCCCATTTCAAGGGGCTTCCCGACTGCGTGGTGTTTGGCGTCGACAAGGATGGGGTAGTGGAGCGTGAGCTCCGCGAGAGCCTGCATCTCACGAGCCCCGAGCGACCGGTATTCGCCGTCGCCGATAGCTTCAACCGTGTGGTGACTGTCTCGCAGGGCTACACCATCGGTCTCGGTGAGCGCCTCCTCGACATTCTCCGCCGCCTCTCCGACTGATACCCGGCAGAATGCTCTATTGCCGGGATTGATTTCTGTCTATCAAGATTATTTTTGATAAATCTCTTTAATCCCGATAAATCACCAAATAATATTACGGGTCTCCAGCTTCCTTGCCGGAGACCCGTATGCATTTACATCACCAGCCAACTGGTGATATTGCGTTCTGAGGTGGAGTGCTTTTTTGCGCCTGTCTCCCTCTCCGATGAATCGCACAATCCCCGGTTTTCTGAAAATAGTTATTAAAATTTATTTGGAATTGTAAAAATATTCGCATAAATATGCCACCGAGTTGCATAGGCAGGCGCAAGAGAGCGCTTCATGCCTCGCAACCCGTAAATAACACGGGGTGTTATTGATTTTTCTTCCCACCAACCTTGTCTACTGCAAGGACATGACCTCTCAGTGGCTGGATGACCAGCTCGCCCGCAAGGGCATCACGGTCACCCGATCGATGGGTTTCCCGGAAACCCCGACGGCCGGATCTATCCTGCGAAATCGTCTCTTCGCGAAGGCGAACAGACCTACACCCTCACCGTCAACCTCAAATACGACAAGGAAGAGGTTGAGATGCTCTTTAATGCAACGGCGTTACCGAATCCAATCGTTGACCGCTGGTTTTTCAATGAATTCCCCGACACGGAAAAGCCTGATGCGATAGATTTTCTCCTCCCGCCCGGAAGCTACGACATCGAGGTGCGGCTGGAAACCATGGATGGATACATAATGCTGCTGGCTCCCGAGACCATCGTGGAGGGCGACAGCGAAATAACCCTCGATGCTGCCGATGCCACGGTCGCAATCAACTGGACAGCATTGCTCCCAGACGGCGAAAAAGCGCAAGGAGACATCTATAGATATGACTCGGAAACGTTTGAGGTCATTGAGGAGATTCCGGGCAATTGTCTGTACATAATTAATGATCTGGGTATCAAGAATACCAAGCATGGTGTCGGGTCGTCGATTATGATAAATGAATCCACTGCAATTGTCGGAGACACCGAGATGACGATGGGCGCCTGCAATGTCAGGATTATGCCGAGCAATGACTATCTCATCTCCCGCAAGACGCATGTGACCGGTATAGATGGCGGATACGTTATAGCATTGGTATCTGACGCTCTGCAGTCGGCGGATCTTTCCAACAATCCGGAGAACTACAAGGTCATAAAGCCGGAATTCGTATATACGCCTTTCCAGCCGGAGCCTCAGGTATTCGGAGAGGGTGATATTTCAATCGCATAGAGAATCCCTGGCTGTCGTTTGATGTGGATAAGCCGCATGTATGGAATTACGGCTGTCCGACACAGGTCTTCCGCACTGCGGCTGCCGAGTGGGGTGAATCGTTCTTGTTCTCTTATATAGGTCGTCTTGGCGAACGCCGTGAGGTTGATCAGCTCGCGACGGTCGGGTATGTCTCAGTAAACGATGAAGCTCCTTCAGATGAGGTGATGGAGAATCTCCAGTATGGCCAATTGCCTCAGGAAGGAAAGTTCAACTTCGAGTTTACCGACTCCAATGTAATGATCGATGATATTGTCGGCAAGAATGTCTCTAAGCTTGAGTTTGATATGCAGCGTGAGGACTGGTGTGCGCCCACACTCCAGATTGTGCGCTTCATCGATGCTGACGGCAATTTCACCGACCGCTATGCGGAGGGTAAGGACGGTGTGGTTGAGTTCTACGGCGGAGATTTCACCTACAATTACAGTGAAGAATCCCTCAGCGCGTGGTATACCGAGGTTCCGGCCTCCGAGGTTAAGGTGGAGTATGCCCCCTACAACACCAACGACTTCCTGCCCATTGAGGTCGAGAACATTCCTGAGCAGGACTTCATGCCCGGCTTCGGCACCTACTACCGTGGCTCGCTCGCAAGTGTCGGCTGTCCGTCGGAGAACGGCTGGTTTGACGTCCGTATAAAGCTTACGGATGCTTCCGGCAACTATCAGGAGCAGACACTCTCGCCCGCTTTCTGGATTGAGGCCAATGTCGGCGTGGCCGTCGTCAACGGCAGGATCACCGTCTGTGGCTGCGAGAACCCGACCATCGAGGTCTACTCGACCGACGGCATGTTGCTGCGCCGTGTCGGCGCCACGTCGCTCGATGCCTCCGCATTCGGCAGCGGCATCTATCTGGTGAGCGTCACCGACGGCTCCGCCTGCGTGGTCCGCAAGGTCCGCCTCTGACAATAAGATCCGCCTCCGACAATCTTATATAAGGCTTCGATTGAAGCCTCATAATCGCAAAAACGGGTCTCCGGCATCATCAGCCGGAGACCCGTTTTTGCGATGCCCCGTATGGGGTCGGAGACTCAGAAGAATTTTGTCACGGCGTTGCTGTAGGTCATCACTGTCTGCACGCCGTTGAGACACACCAGCGTATAAGCCTGGTTGCCCTGAGCGTCGGTGAATACCACCACCTTGCCGTAAGCGGCTCCCGCGCACAGGCTGTTGCCGCTCCGGATGCTCCACTTGCCGGCGTCATTGCTCACAGTCACCGTCTCGGAAGGATGGTTGGCCACCTTGTAGCTGCCGGGAGCCGGCGCACCGAGCGCCGACGGCGCAGCCTCGATGGTCTTCATGATGTAGCCGCGAAGACCGGGGGAGTACTCCACCACGTCCCAGCCGCCTTCACTGTCGGTGACCTTGAACGCCATCCCCGGCGTCACCGTCACATCCTGGTTCTGGGCATTCTGCGTCACGTAGCCTGTGGCGCTCGGCTGGTCGAAGACCTTAGCCTTGGCCGTCACCACCGTATAGTCGGCGCCCCAGGCGGCGACTGCCGTCACCAGCGTCATAATGCCTGCAATGAGTCTTTTCATAATTCTGTATGTTTTGAGGTTATTTAAGGTTCAGTAGCTCGAGGGCCTTGTCTGCCGCTGCCGAGAGACCGTCGACGTCCTTGCCGCCGGCCTGTGCGAAGAACGGCTGGCCGCCGCCGCCGCCCTTGATGAGCTTCGCGGCTTCCCTCACCACCTTCGAGGCGTTGAGACCCTCCTTCACGAGGTCGTCGGTCAGCGCGATGGTCAGCAGCGGCTTGTCGAGGTTGACGGTTGCGCCCACAAACACTGTGGGCTCCTTGGCCTCCTTGCGGATGCCGAAGGCCACGTTCTTTACGATGTCGGGGATGCGCGGGCCCGTGAGGAGCGCTACCTTGACACCGTGGATATCCTTGGCCGAGGCCAGGGTCTCCTTGATGAGGTTGCGCGTGCGCTCGGCCACGAACTCCGTCACCTGATGGCGCAGGTCCTCGTTCTCGTCGATGGCCTTCTTCACGGCCTGACGCACGTCGGAGGCGCCCCCGAGGAAGTCGGCGATCTCGCGCATCGAGTCCTGCATCCTGTCGAGCACGTCTTCCACGCCACGGCCGGTGACGGCCTCTATACGGCGGATGCCGGCGGCTATCGAGCTTTCCCCGAGAATCCTCACCATGCCGATGTTGCCGGTGTTGGCCACGTGCGTGCCGCCGCAAAGCTCTATCGAGTTGCCGTATTTCACCACTCTCACCTTGTCGCCGTATTTCTCGCCGAAGAGCGCCATCGCTCCCAGCTCACGGGCTTCCGCTATAGGCATCTCGCGGCGCTCCTCAAGAGGTATGGCCTTGCGGATGCGGTCGTTGACGATATGCTCCACCTTACGGATCTCCTCAGGCGTCACCTTCTGGAAATGCGAGAAGTCGAAGCGAAGCACGTCGGGCGATACGAACGATCCTTTCTGCTCAACATGCTCGCCGAGCACCTCCCTCAGCGCCTGGTGGAGCAGGTGGGTGGCTGAGTGGTTGGCAGATGTGGCACGGCGGCTCTCAAGGTCGATGCGGGCCGTGAACTCGGCCGACGGATCAGACGGAAGCTTGTGGGTGAGATGCACGCCTATGTTGTTCTCGCGCTTGGTGTCGAATATCTCCACCGTCTCGCCGTCGGGTGCGATGAGCACGCCTTTGTCGCCCACCTGGCCGCCCATCTCGGCGTAGAAGGGTGTCTTGTCGAGGATGAGCTGGTAGTATTCCTTTCCTTTCTGCTTCACCTTGCGCCAGCGGAGGATTCTGACGGGTGTCTCCGTGAGGTCGTAGCCCACAAACTGCTGGTCGCCGTCGTTGACCACCGTCCAGTCGCCTGTCTCCACGGCGGCCGCGTGGCGGGCGCGTTCCTTCTGCTTCTTCATCTCGGCGTCAAACTCGTCCTGACGCAGCGTCATGCCGTTCTCGCGAAGGATGAGCTCCGTGAGGTCGAGCGGGAAGCCGAAGGTGTCGTAGAGGGTGAAGGCGTCTTTGCCCGAGATCTCATTCTCATCGGCTGCCTTGGCCTTGGCCATCAGCGAGTCGAGAAGCTTGATGCCGTTGTCGAGGGTGCGCAGGAAGGCGTCTTCCTCCTCCTTGATCACCTTCTCGATCAGCGTCTGCTGTGCGGCAAGTTCAGGATAGGAGGATCCCATCTCTGCCACGAGCACCGGCACCAGACGGTAGAGGAACGCCTCCTGGCTGCCCAGGAAGGTGTAGGCGTATCTCACGGCGCGGCGCAGGATGCGGCGGATCACGTAGCCGGCCTTGGCGTTGGAGGGTAGCTGCGAGTCGGCGATCGAGAACGCGATGGTGCGCACGTGGTCGGCCACTACGCGCATGGCGATGTCCACCTTCTCGTCTTCGCCGTATTTCTTGCCGCTGAGGCGCCCGATCTCATTTATGATGGGGGTGAAGACATCGGTGTCGTAGTTCGACTTCTTCCCCTGCAGGGCCATGCAGAGGCGCTCGAAGCCCATGCCGGTGTCGATCACCTTGGCGGGGAGCGGCTCCAGGGTGCCGTCGGCCCTGCGGTTGTATTGCATGAACACCAGGTTCCAGATCTCGATCACCTGTGGATTGTCCTTATTCACGAGCGTGGCGCCGTCGACGGCCGTACGCTCCTCGTCGGAGCGTAGGTCGATGTGGATCTCGCTGCAGGGGCCGCAGGGACCCACGTCGCCCATTTCCCAGAAGTTGTCGTGGCGGTTGCCGTTGATGATATGCGGGGCAGGCAGGTGCTGCTCCCAGTATGAGGCTGCCTCGTCGTCGCGGCTAAGACCCTCCGGAGCATATCCCTCGAACACCGTCGCGTAAAGACGCGATGGGTCGAGCTTCAGCACGTCAACCAGATACTCCCAGGCCCAGTCGATGGCCTCCTTCTTGAAGTAGTCGCCAAACGACCAGTTGCCGAGCATCTCGAACATCGTGTGGTGGTATGTGTCGTGGCCCACCTCCTCGAGGTCGTTGTGCTTGCCCGACACGCGAAGGCATTTCTGGCTGTCGGCCACGCGCCGTGACTCCGGCACACGGTTGCCGAGGATTATGTCTTTAAACTGGTTCATGCCGGCGTTGGTAAACATCAGCGTCGGGTCGTCTTTGATCACCATAGGGGCCGAGGGCACGATCCTGTGGCCGCGGTCGCGGAAGAAAGACTTAAACGATTCTCTGATTTCGTTAGCTGTCATATATGTCGTGATGTTGTTTTTCTTCGTTTATTCAGTGAATCTGCGCAGTTGCCTGCAATTCAAACTGCAAAATTAATCTAAATCGACGTCTGTTGCAAATCAAATGCGATTTATATCGCCGGAATTTCCTTATTGGCGGATTATTTGCTATCTTTACGCCGGATTTAAACTTTCATCCGTTAGTAGATGACAAAAATAGAAATTATGCTGTTAAACATTTAATTTTCAGTCGATTAAATTTGCAAAAGTCCCTGA
>CANQRV010000041.1 GCA_947626355.1 uncultured Muribaculaceae bacterium | reverse complement strand
AGGGACTTTTACAAGTAATAACTAATTAAAAACCAATCATATAACTGACAAAAATTAATTTTTGTCATCTACTAAATATAAAATTATAAAACAGAAACACTATGAATCTAAAGAATCTACTCCTCGCCGCGTGCATATGCCCGGGCGCCGCTGCGATAGCCGCCCCGGGCCAGTACTTCCCCGACCGCCAGCTGCTCACCATCAAGAGCACTGAGAACGGATATCCTGATGAAGACGTATCGCTGACATACGTCGACAACATGCTGGCGAGCGTGACCGACGACAACGACTCCTATACCATCGACTACAGCTCGGTGGCCGACGGTGTGGTACGCGCCACGGAGACCAATCCATATGACCAGCCGAAGGAATACCTTCTGACACTCGGCGACAACGGCTATGCCGTGAAAGCGACCGTCAGCCAGCCCGGAGAGCAGGAGGAAGTGTTTGAGTTCACCTACAATGCCGAAGGGCGCCTCATAAAGGTCGTGAAGACCGAGGGACGCGAAGTCACGACATCCGAGATCACATATACCGACGGCAGCGTCACGGCAGTCAAGATAGTGGCCGCCGACCCCGACGACAACCTCGACGCCACCTTCACTCCCTCCGACATCCCCAATACAGGCATGCTCCTGAGCTTCGACAGCCTCTATGGAGTCGACGACATGTGGGATTTCGTATTCGCCGAATACGCGGGGCTGCTCGGACGCCCGGCAGCCAATCTCCCGGCCTCTGCGGTGATTGTCGCCGAGGGCGAGCGTGTCACGGCCACACTCGACTGGACCATTGACGCCGACGGATATCCCACCGGCTTCACTCCCACCTCAACAGAGGGCGACACCGAGAATTATTTCTTCACCTGGAGCGACCGCTCCGGCATAGCCGAGACAGGCATCTCTACTGAAGGCCGCGAGATCACAGGGATCTATGCCCCCGACGGAATGGCCCTCGACGGGCTCCGCGAAGGCGTCAACATCGTGCGTTACAACGACGGCACGACGGAGAAGGTGATGAAGAGACTCTGACGGCAAGGTCAGAAGCCCTTCCAGCCCTCTTTCCAGTAAGAGTCGCCGAGCTCGTCCCAACGAAGCACAGTAGCGCCGAAGAAGTCACGCGTATAGCCATTGAGCAGCGCGGCGGCCTCTTCGGCCTTTCCTTCGTCTATAAGGCCCTTGTAGAGGGTCTCGATGAGGGGAAGCTCACGGCGCCCCTTGGCGAGGAAATAGTCGCGTGCGGGCTCCATGGTCTTGCGGCTCTCGCCCCAGGCCACGGTGGCGAGGCGGTTGGGACGGCGGAAATGCCAGAGGGCGGCGTCGTCGCGGGTGCGGTGCTGGCCGCAGACGCCGAGCATGCGCGGCAGCTCCGTGCCACCGGCGAAGACCGGGAAACGCGGCGACTGGCCGGGATTGTCGAGGCAAATCCATGCCACGCCGCCGACGGCGTCGGAAAGCCAGGAACGGCACTGGATGATGGTGGAGTAGGCACACCAGGCCACGGAGACGGTGCGGATGTTGTGCATCGCGGAGTCGCCGAGCGCCTCGTAGACGGCGATCTCGTCGGGACGCATCCAGGGATTGGCCCTGGGGCTGACGATGCTGTCGGGGAGCGAGGGGTCGGCTCCCTCCTTTTTCTTGGCGGGGTTCGCCACCTTCAGGCGCCCGCTGAGGTTGTCGGGAGTGCCTTCGTAGTAGCTTCCGAGCAGACGGGCCACATCATCGACACTCACCTTGGTGTCGGGACGTATGCTGACGGGGAGCTCCGTCATGTCGGCCGTCAGACCGGCCGAGGGAGCGAGCGAGTTCATGATGAAGAGCTCGCGGACACTGTAGTTTTTCGGCTCGCCGAAATAATTGCCGCCGCTGTATGCCTTCCAGAAGGAGAAAGGCTCCTTGCCGTCCCAGAGGCCCATCTTCCGGGCCACGTCCTTCACATTCTTCGAGGCCATGAAATTGTCGGGGTCGTTGAAATCTATCTCGCCTATGCGGCTCACGTTGGCGGAGACTGCGATATGTCCGTCGGGAATCCTCTGCGCGGCCCAGACGCCGCCGACGCGCTCCGGTCCCTCACCGAGCACCTCGAAGATCCACACCTCTTTCGGGTCGGCGATGGTGAGGCACTCGCCGGAGTCGCCGTAGCCGTATTTCCCGATCAGCTCGCCCATGAGCTTTATGGCTTCGCGGGCTGTGGAGCAGCGCTGCATGGCGATGCGCTGTAGCTCCTCGATCATGAACATTCCGGCCTCGTTCTGCATGGTGTCGCGGCCGGTGAAGGTGGTCTCGCCCATGGCGAGCTGGCGCTCGTTGAGGCAGGGGTATGCGGTGTTGAGGAAGGCGTAGGTGTGGGAGGCCTGTGGAATCTCGCCGCGACGGGTCACGCCGTCGCGTGAGCCGGGATACTCGGTGTGCATCAGGCCGCCGCATATCTCGGTGACGGTGTCGTTGGGATAGTCGCGGGCCGGCTCGACATTCATCCAGGTGCGGTACCAGGAGTCGCAGGTGTGGCTGGTGATGACGGAGCCGTCGGCCGAGGCCTCGCGGCCCACCATGATGCTTGTGCAGCTCTCGCGGTCGGAGGGGTTGACGCCGGCCATGAGCGAGAGGGAGAGGAAGGAAGCGGCTGCGAGCAGCCATGCTGATATTCGGTTCATGATATATGGCTTTGTATCGGTTAGCTTTAATTCGTTATTATGACGCGAAGATAATGATTTTTTCCGAGACTCTCATCGCTGAAGCCCGGAGCTGTTCAAAAAAACGGCTGTTGATATGTTACAGAAGCCGTCGTCAAATAAAAACAGATGTACGTACGTCAGGATCAAGTGTGGCGATAGTCTGAGCCATCTCGTTCATCTGATGGAATTCAGAATAACCTGAGGATGATTTCCTGCCAACATTCTCCGGCCATGGCGCAAGAAGAAGAAGCCTGCCAATTCACTGCCCAGCATTCTCTTCAATCTTTGCCTTACATTCAAGACGATATGAATATGATCAGGCATAATCACAAATTGCCGTATCCTCATCTCCGAATGAAACGAGGGAATGGCAAGGATTTCCTCATGTATGATTCTGCCGAATGGAGAGAGGGCTGTAATGAATGTCTTTCCTCTCCTGATATCATCCCTGCTTAGATCAGCGACTTCTGATAATCGTGGAGATCTCGGGAGAGCGGTCGCCGTAATAAGATAATCGCCGGGGCGACAATAATCATGAAAAAAGGCCCGTTTGGGATGTTTTTTCAAGCAGGGTGTGGAAGAGGCCTCTCTCCCTTTCATGAAATCCGGCAATGGCCTATGTGAGGGGAAGCCTCCAAGATCCGTTCCCTCGGGAGATTGATTATTTTTCATGATAATACATGCCTTTGCTTGAATGCTTGATTTTTTCTTCGGCTTCCGCCTCAGCACAGTGATCACTGTGCTGAGGCGGAAGCCGGAGAGGATCAGTAGGTCTTGCCGTAGTTGCCGCGGTCGAGGGAGCGGTAGCCGATGGCTTCGGCGATGTGGCGCGTGAGGACGGCCTCGGAGCCGTCGAGGTCGGCGATGGTGCGCGCCACCCGCAGGATGCGGTCGAAGGCACGGGCACTCATGTCGAGACGCGTCATGCGCTCCTTGAGCTTGGCGAGCCCCTCCGCGTCGGGCCACGCATACCTGCGCAGCAGCCGCGAATTGATCTGCGCGTTGCAGTGCACACCGGGGCAGTCGGCATACCGGGCCTGCTGGATGGCCCTGGCCTTGATCACCCTCTCGCGGATGTCGGCGCTCGACTCGGCCGGCACGGTGGAGGCGATGTCGTCAAACTCCACCGGCTGAATCTCCACCTGGATGTCGATGCGGTCGAGCAGCGGGCCGGAGATGCGGTTCATGTACTTGCGCACCTGCCCCGGCATACATGTGCATGGCTTGGTGGGATGGCCATAGTAGCCGCATGGGCACGGATTCATCGAGGCCACGAGCATGAACGAGGCCGGATAGTTGACGCTGTATTTCGCGCGGGAGACCGTGATGACCCGGTCCTCGATGGGCTGGCGCAGCACTTCCAGTACGGAGCGAGGGAATTCCGGAAACTCATCGAGAAAAAGGACGCCGTTATGGGCCAGCGAGATCTCGCCGGGCATGGGGTTGGAGCCGCCGCCCACAAGAGCCACCGGCGAGACGGTGTGGTGGGGAGTGCGGAACGGGCGGCTCGTCATCAGCATCGAGCCTCGGGCGAGCTTGCCGGCCACACTGTGGATTTTGGTGGTCTCCAGAGCCTCCGCCATGCTCAGGGGCGGGAGGATGGAGGGAAGACGCTTGGCCATCATCGACTTGCCGGAGCCGGGAGGACCGATGAGCAGGATGTTGTGGCCTCCGGCGCATGCCACCTCGAAGGCGCGCTTCACCGTCTGCTGCCCCTTCACCTCGGAGAAGTCGGCATCGAAATTCATCACGTTTCCTGCGAATATCTCTCTCGTGTTGATCACCGTGGGCTGGAGCTCGCCCGTGTCGCGTATCACGCCAAGGGCCTCGACCAGATTCCTCACGCCGTAGACCTCCACACGGTTGACCACCGCGGCCTCGGTGACGTTGGCTTCTGGCACGATAAGGCGTTTATAACCCATCTCGCGGGCCTTGACAGCCATCGGAAGCACGCCCTTCACCGGCAGCACAGAGCCGTCGAGGCTCAACTCCCCCATTATCATGTAGTCGGCGAGAGTGTCGACGGGAATCATCTCGGCCGAGGCGAGGATGCCGATGGCCATGGGGAGGTCGAAGCCGGCACCCTCCTTCTTTATGTCGGCGGGGGCGAGGTTGATGGTGATGCGGCGTCGCGGATAAGTGAGTCCGCTGTGGCCTATCGCGGCCACGATGCGCTCGTAGCTCTCCTTGACGGCGGTGTCGGGCAGGCCCACGATCATGAATCGGGTGCCCTGCGACATCTCCGTTTCGATGGTGACGGGATATGCCTCGATGCCCTGGATGGCTGCTGAATAGACTTTTGTGAGCACGGTGTATATATTACTTTTTCGAGGGGTTTGCGCCCCTCATGAGGGAGCGGAAAGCGGCAGTGGCCTTGGATATGTCGTCGCCGCGGTAGGCCTGACGGCCGCAGCTGTCGGTGACTATGAGGAAAGGCACTCTCGCCACACCCATACGCATGAGGCGCGGGTCAGCAGTGCCGCGCGGCATCCATGCACGGACAGTGTGGCGCAGGGAGTCGTATTTCAGCGGAGAGGCCCAGTTGAGGGAATCGGGATCAAGCGATATATCGGCGATATTACGCGCCGATGAGTCGGGATAGGCTGCGGAAAGAGCCTTCAGGGAGTCGATGAATATGGCTCGGCCTTCGGCTCCGGTGATCCAGAAATAGAGGATGGAGGCTCTGACGGAGTCGGCATGGAGCAGGCGGGCGCCACTGGCGATGGTGTGGAGGCGCAGCGAGCTGATGCGGGCGGGAGCCTGGGGAAGCGAATGGATATTGTCGCATTGCGAGCAGGCGTCGAGGAGCCGGCGGTCGAGAGCCTTCCCCCTGAGCATGCCCCTCAGCCTTGCATACAGGGGCTCGTCGACACGGCGGGAGAAGCTGGTGGCAAGCAGAAGGGTGGAGAGCTGCGAGTCGGGATTGGCCTCCACATACCTGGCTACGGCGGCATTTATCTCCGCGGGGTCGCGCTTCTGAAGCGTGGCCGTGTTGTCGTGGCGCCAGCGGGTCCAGGCCTCGTTTAGCTCGTTGCCCTCCACATTCCAGGAAAGGGGGTCGCGCGAATCGCCGGATATCTTTATTCTGTCGCCTTTTGAGGCATAGACAGCCAACGGCTGAGAACCGGGCGAGGCGGAGACGAAGACCACGGTGGGATATCTGGTGATGCATTTCAGCACGCCTTTCCCATCGGAAAGGGCTGCCACGGTCTCCACCACGAGGCCACCCTTGGAGTTGGAGGCGTGATAGGCCACCCGGAAGCTGGAGCCGGCGTCGGGGGGAAGAGAGAACTCCATAGAGAACTCATTGCGGGCACAGGCGCCGAGAAGCGCCATCAGGGCCACGAGGAATACAATATTCAGTACGCGTCTCATCATGCCGCAAATATACTCATAAAAAACGAGACAGCAAAGGCATCGGCGGCAAAACAGGGCATACATCAAGCCACGCGCCGCGCCGGAGTCTGGAGGGAGACCGGAGCGGCACGCGAATCGGTGATAGAGGAGGTGGAATCAAAGAGGCTCGTTGAGGGCATGGGCGCTGATGCCCACGCTCTGCAGCTGAACGGCCGGCTCCGCGTAGAAGCGGGCCATCTGATTGATCTTTTCCCTTATTGTCTCCCGCAAAGAGCTGGGACAAAGCACTTCCATGTCGGTGCCGTTGGCGAGCACGGCCTGAATGAAATCGGGCGAAGGCACGAGACGATACTCGAAGATGGAGAAGTAGCGGTCGGAGAGGATCTCCTTCTGCGAGACATGGAATGGAAGAGTGCGCACCTTGTCGCGCGTGGAGCCGAACACCTTGATCTGGATGGTCTCGACAGGGAGCGTGGAGTCGATGTCCATCCCATAGAACTTGCGGAGGAACTCCGCCGAAGAGAAGTCGGCGGGATAGACAAACGACTTGTCGGTGATGGTGATCGAGAGCACCCTTGCGAGGTCGAAGGCGAGCATGCGGTCGGAGTCGAGCGCCTTGGCGATGATATACCAGGTGCTCTTCCAATACCTGACGCAATAGGGGCATACGGAGATAGTGGTGCTGTTTTCCGAAGTGAGGATTGAATAGGAAATCTGCACCACCTTGTTCTGTTTCATCGCCTCGATCACAGTGGTGAGGCCGAATTTCTCACCCGGGGTGATGTCGAGCACGATACGGTTTTCTACATTGTCGGCCTTCTCAATCACATTGGAGAGACTGAGAGTCTGCAGCATCCAGACCTTGAGGCGTGTGGAGTCGATGTTGTCGTCGTCGGCCACGTAATACTGGTTATGGTCGCTGCGGTCGCAGAGTATACGAATACCGAAAAGGTGCTCTATGGCATCGCGGTGGTTGTGGAAAGTGCGCAAGGCCAATGGCGAATGGTCTACGTTGAGCGGCGAGTGCATCCAGAGGTTGTCGATCCGCTCGAATGTTATTTTTCTGGCATGGCGTATAGTGTCTACAAGCCATACATATCTGCGGAAAAGATCGCGTTTCATTAGTAATTCAAAAATGAGGGTGTGATCTTGGAATAACTGCTTTTGACACGCAAAATTAACAAATTTTCCAGACTGATGCAATAGTAAGGCATAAAAAGACACAATAAAAGGGAAAATAAGCTCCCGGCGCCGCAGGCGGCGCCGGGAGGCTTGCCGATATGATGCGGGCCGCACTTCTCCGGCCCGGCTATGCGTCAGATATATCTGTCGCCGAAACGCGACTTGACATCGTTGACCACCTGCCTGATTCTCTGCTCCTCGTCGACGGGATAGATGAGCAGGGCGTTGCCGTTGTCGGCCACGATATATCCGTCAAGGCCGGAGGCCACGATGATCTTGTCGCCGGTGGCGGCGAAGAGGGAGTTGGTGCAGTTGTGGGCGAGCACGTTGCAGTTCTGGGTGACGTTGCCCTCCTGATTGCGCGGGGAGGCCTCGAGGAGCGCCTTCCACGTGCCGAGGTCGCTCCATCCGAAATCGACGGTCCTGACATATACGTTGGAGGCCTTCTCCATGATGGCGTAGTCGATGGAGATATTGGGGGCGTTGGGAAACTCGCGGTCGATGAAGGCGGGCTCGAGGGGAGTGCCGTAGACGCCGGCGCCGGCCTGGAAGAGGGCGGAGATTTCGGGGGCATACTCCTCGAAGGCTTCGAGGATGGAGCGGGCCGACCATAGGAAGATGCCGGAATTCCAGAAAAACTCGCCGCTCTCGAGGAAGAAGCGGGCCATCTCGAGGTCAGGCTTCTCCGTGAACGACTTCACCTTCATGACCGAAGGCCATCCCTCCACCGGCTTCCCCTTCTGGATGTAGCCGTAGCCTGTGTTGGGAAACGAGGGGCGGATGCCGAGGGTGAGCAGGCGGTCGGCCTCCTCCACGAAAGAGAGGCCGGAGTCGATGGCCTGGCGGAACTCCTCCTCGCGGAGCACGAGATGGTCGGAGGGGAGAGTCACGATCGAGGCCTCGGGGTCGAGGGCGAGGATATGGCGCGCGGCCCAGCATACACAGGGGGCGGTGTTGCGCCGCGCAGGCTCCAGCAGGATGTTGGATTCCCTGACGTCGGGGAGCTGGCTGCGCACGATGTCGGCGTAGCAGCGGTTGGTGACGAGTATGATACGCTCCGGAGGCACCACGGGAGATATACGGTCGACCGTCATCTGGAGCAGGGAACGCCCGGTGCCGAAGAAGTCAAGAAACTGTTTGGGCATTTCGTTGCGGCTGAAGGGCCAGAATCTGGAGCCGACGCCGCCACACATGATCACGCAATAGCGATGGGGGTTTTCCATAATTAAGTGTATTGATAAAAGGTGACTGGAGGAATCATTCCTGATTGACGGGCTTGAACTGATGCTTCACGCCCTCCACCACATTGAGCATGTAGTCGCCGAGCTTCTCGGCCTCGCTGATGAGGTCCATGAAGAAGATTCCCTCCTGGTATCCGTATTCGTTGTTGTTGATATTGAAGATATTGCCGTCGCGCAAGGTATTGCGGAGGTTGTTGATCTCCCGCTCCTTGTTGTAGGCCTTGATGATCTTGCTGTCTTCCGGAGTCTCCATCTCACGCAGCAGGTCGACCATATTGTCCATCGACTCCTCGACCATGGCAAACATCTGGTCGATCTCCTTCATGACTCCTGGAGTGAACTCCACGTGGTTCATGTTCTTGCGGTGGAGCGTCTTGGCCACGTTGTAGCAGCTGTCGGCTATCGACTCTATCTCGGAGATGATGCGCAGCATGCCGGCTATGCGCATCTTTCCCTCGGGACTGAGCCGGCCGATTGCCACCTTGTTGAGGAAGTTGCCGATCTCGATCTCCATGCGGTCGGAAATCTCCTCGTATTTCTCGAGACGGTTGTAGGTCTCGCTGTATCTGTCGTCTCTCTCGGGAGTGTGGATGAGGGTCTCGGCCATGTCGAGCATGCGGCGCACCCTCTCGCCATAGACCGCGATCTCCTTCTGGGCCTGCGTGATGCCGAGCTCCGAGGCCGTCATCATGCCGTGGCCGATATACTTGAGGGTGAACTCCTCCTCGTTGTCCTTATGGCGGGCCGGGACAATCCAGCACACCACCTTGACATACAGCTTTGTGAACCATATCATCACCAGGAGGTTGCAGGCGTTGAATACTGTCGGGAACATGGCGAGGCCGAAGGCCACGCAGGCCTGGGCGCGGGCCGTTAGGCCGCCGGTGGGGGTGAGCAGCGTGGTGTCGCGCATGCCGGCTTCCTGGGCGGCGCTGATGTCCATGGGATTCTGTCCCTCACACCAGGCCGTGATGTCGGCCACGAACTCCGCGAACGGATGGAAGATGAAGAGCACTATGATGGAGCCGATCACGTTGAAGAGCACGTGGCCCATGGCCGTGCGCTTCGCGGCGAGGTTACCGCTCAGCGAGGCGAGGATCGGGGTGATGGTCGTGCCGATGTTGCCGCCAAGGATTATTGCGCAGCCGAAATAGAAGCTGATCCATCCCTGCGAGCACATGATGAGAGTGATGGCGAAGGTGGCCGCAGAGCTCTGCACCACCATCGTGAGCACGATGCCGAAGGCGAAGAAGATAAGCACCGACCAGATTCCCATCCTGGTGTATTCGGTGACGAAATGGAGCATCTCCGGGTTCTGCTCCAGATTGGGCACGTAGCTGCTGATGAGGTCGAGGCCCATGAAGAGCAGGCAGAATCCGATGATAAACTCGCCCAGACTCTTGTAGACGCTCTTCTTCATAAACATCATCATGGGGACGGCCACCGCCAGAAGCACTATGCTGTAGTCGGAGATGCTGACCTCAAATGAGAATGCCGAGATGATCCAGGTGGTGACGGTGGTGCCCACGTTGGCGCCGAAAATCACGGCCATCGACTGGGCGAGGCTCATGAGCCCGGCGTTGACAAAGCTCACCACCATGACGGTGGAGGCGCTGGAGCTCTGGATAAGGGCTGTGATCACTATGCCGGTCAAGACCCCCGCAACGCGGTTTTTGGTCATGATTCCGAGAATGTTGCGCAGTCGGTCGCCCGCCACTTTCTGCAGGCCCTCGCTCATGACTTTCATGCCGTAGAGGAAGAGGCACACCGCTCCCAGCAGACATAGAAAATCGATTACTGTATAATTCATTTTGCCGCGGATGAGTTTGAAATGATATTGAAAGCAAAATTACTGAAAATATTTGAGACTACCGTTTTTTTATATTAATTTTGTTTCAGAAGAAAACACTGTCTATGGCCACCATATCATTTCTATCAGACAATCCGGAGCTCGACCGCGACTATGACTCGCAGCGGCTCTACCCTTTCAGTGTCAACAATTCGGAGACCGGACGCCGGCGCCCGCTGCGCATGATAGCGGCAGTGGGACGCAATCTCGAGCTCGGGCGCGGCGGCAACCTCATCTGGCCGCTGCGCGGCGACCTGCGCCACTTCAAGGAGCTCACCACAGGCCATCCCGTGATCATGGGGCGCGCCACCTGGGAATCGCTGCCCAGGCGTCCGCTCCCCGGAAGGCTCAACGTGGTGGTGACCCACGATGCCTCCTACGACGCTCCGGGAGCCGAGGTGGCCACGGGGCTCAGGGAGGCGCTCGACCTCTGCGGCGGCATGGAGACGCCCTTCATCATCGGCGGAGCCACGCTCTACGAGGCGGCACTCCCCTATGCCACGCGCCTCGACATCACGGAGGTGGATGCCGTCTGCGGTGACGCCGACTGCCTCTTCCCCGCCTTCACAGCCGGGGAATGGGCACCCGCCGAGACCGGAGAATGGATGAGCGACGCTCCGGAAAAGCCCCGCTACCGCTTCGTGACATATCTGCGCAAGGAGTGAGAGGCATGAAAGTGGCAATCATCAACCGCTCCGACGAGCGCGGAGGCGCCGCCGTGGTGAGCGCGCGCCTGATGGAGGCGTTGCGAGCCAAAGGGGTCGACGCACGCATGATAGTGGCAGAGAAGCTCAAGAGCTCCCCCTATATCTCCATGGCGGCTCCGCAATGGCAGCTCAGGCGCGCCTTCCTCTCCGAGAGGCTCGGCATATTCCTGGCCAACGGCATGGACCGCTCGACGCTCTTCCGCATCGACACGGCGGCCGACGGAGTGGCGCTATGGCGTCATCCCTGGGTAAGGGAGGCCGACATAATCTGCCTCAACTGGATCAACCAGGGGATGCTCTCGCTCAAGGGCCTCGGAAAGCTGATGGAGCTCGGAAAGCCGATAGTGTGGACGATGCACGACATGTGGTGTTTCACGGGCATCTGCCATCATGCCGGCTCGTGTACGCGCTATCACGGAGAGTGTGGCGACTGCCCGCTGCTCGGAAGCAGGAAAAGGCCGGCCGACCTGTCGCATGCCGTATGGCGCCGCAAGGAGGGGCTCTACAGGAGACCCGGGGCGCCGACGTTCGTGGCCGTAAGCAGTTGGCTGGCCTTGCTTGCCCACCGGTCGCCGCTGCCGGCCGTCAGCAACGCGCAGGTGATCGCCAATGCCTTCCCCATGCCGGGAATCCCCGCCGAAGAGCTGGGAGCTGCAAAGGGCAAAGGTGAAAAGACAGCCATAGTGATGGGAGCGGCGCGCCTCGACGACCCGGTGAAGGGTCTCGGCGACCTCGTGGAGGCAACGCGGCGTCTCGCCGCCCGCGATTCCGCACTGGCCGGGAGGCTTGAACTCGTGACCTTCGGCAATGTCAAGGATCCGTCGGCACTCGAGGGATTCGGCATTGCCCACCGCCATCTCGGGCCGGTGAGGGAGTCGGCCATCGGCGATATCTACCGTGGCGCGGGCGTCGTGGTGTCGTCGTCAAGCTACGAGACGCTTCCCGGCACTCTTGTGGAGGGGCAGGCCTACGGCTGTGTGCCTGTGGCCTTCGACCACGGCGGCCAGCGCGACATCGTCGACCATCTCTCCACCGGCTGGCTCTGCGTCTGGAGCGACAACGCCTCCGAGCGCGCCGACAGGCTGGCCGAAGGATTGGCATGGGCGGCCACACGTCCGGCCGATATGGCAGCCACGCTCGTAAAAAATGTGGAGAGCCGGTTTGCGGCCCCCCACATAGCGGAGAAATATCTTAAACTTTTCGAGAGTCTTCTGTCCTCGCACCGCCGGTAGCGGTCAGGCGTCGATGTTGGCGTAAGTGGCGTGAGACTCTATGAACTCGCGCCTCGGAGCCACCTCCTCGCCCATGAGCACGGCAAAGGTGCGGTCGGCCTCGGTGGCGTTGATAAGCGTCACCTGCTTGAGCATGCGGTTTTCTGGATCCATGGTCGTCTCCCAGAGTTGCTCGGGATTCATCTCGCCGAGACCTTTGTAGCGCTGGAGCTCCATGCGGTTGCGGTCGCCGCCGCAGCGCTCGTCGACGAAACGCTGCACCTGACGGTCGTCCCAGGCATATTCCGTGACGGAGTTCTTGCCCTTCGTGGAGCATTTGTAGAGGGGAGGAGTGGCGATGTAGAGATAGCCGTTCTCTATGATGGGGCGTATGCGGCGGAAGAAGAATGTCATCAGCAGGGTGGCGATGTGGGCGCCGTCGACGTCGGCATCGGTCATGATGATGATCTTGTGGTAGCGGAGCTTGGCCATGTTGGGGGCACTGGAGTCTTCCTCGGTGCCAATGGTGACTCCGAGGGCCTTGAACATGTTGACGATCTCCTCCGACTCGAATACCTTATGGTCGAGCGCCTTCTCCACGTTGAGGATCTTGCCTCTCAGCGGGAGGATGGCCTGGTAGTTGGGATTGCGTCCCTGCTTTGCGGATCCGCCGGCCGAATCGCCCTCGACGAGGAAGAGCTCACACTCCGCGGCGTCGCGGCTCTTGCAGTCGGCGAGCTTGCCGGGAAGACCGGCGCCGGAGAGCGGCGACTTGCGCTGCACCTTCATGCGGGCGTTGTAGGCGGCATGACGGGCCTGGGCGGCGAGGGCCACCTTGTCGACGATGGCGCGCGCCTGCTTGGGATTCTCCTCGAGATAGTCGCGGAGAGCCTCGCTGACGGCTGTCTGCACCACGCCGGCCACCTCATTGTTGCCGAGCTTGGTCTTTGTCTGGCCCTCAAACTGGGGCTCCGCCACCTTAACTGATATCACGGCTGTGAGGCCGTCGCAGAAGTCCTCTTTCGAGAGCTCGATCTTCAGCTTGTCGAGGAGATGGTTGTCGTCGGCGTATTTCTTGAGGGTGGAGGTCAAGCCGCGGCGGAAGCCGGTGAGGTGTGTACCGCCCTCGATGGTGTTGATGTTGTTGACGTAAGAGAAGATGCTTTCCGAATAGGAGGTATTGTAGGTCATGGCCACCTCTACGGGCACACCCTTCTTCTCGGTGACGAGATGGATCACGTCGGGAATCAGAGGCTCCTTGCCCTGGTCGATATACCTTACGAACTGCTTGAGTCCCTCCTCGCTGTGGAAGACGTCTTTCTTGGGATTGCCGTTCTCGTCGAGCTGCCGGCGGTCGGTAATGGTGAGCGTGATGCCGGCGTTGAGGAAGGCGAGGTCGCGGAGACGGCTCGCCAAGGTCTCGTAGTCGTAGACGGTCTCGGAGAATATCGTGGCGTCGGGATGGAAGATGATGGTGGTGCCGGTGTGGTCGGTCTGGCCTATGACGCAGAGCTCGGAGGTGGGCTTGCCGTAGGCGTATTCCTGCATGTGGATCTTGCCGTCGCGATGTATCTCGGCGCGGAGATAATCGGAGAGGGCGTTGACGCAGCTCACGCCCACGCCGTGGAGACCGCCGGAGACCTTGTAGGAGCCCTTGTCGAACTTGCCGCCGGCATGGAGCACGGTGAGCACGACCTCAAGGGCCGGCTTGTGCATCTTCTCGTGCATGTCCACCGGGATGCCTCGGCCGTTGTCGTCGACACGGATTGAGTTGTCTTCATTGATGGTCACCTCTATGTGGGTGGCGAATCCGGCGAGGGCCTCGTCGATGGAGTTGTCGACCACCTCGTAGACGAGATGGTGAAGGCCTCGCGACGATGTGTCGCCGATATACATCGACGGGCGCTTGCGCACCGCCTCAAGTCCCTCGAGCACCTGGATGTTGTCGCTTTTATATTCTTTCCGGGCGTCGGAGGTCTCTTCGATTATTTCTTCAGTTGCCATTGTAGATTATGTCTTGCTTACGTATTGTGGGAGAAAGAGAAACCTTGTGGTCGGAAACCATCACGTTTCCGACCACAAAGTTAATCATTTTTCCTTAAACCTGCAATCTCGGAAGCGTCAGCGCGCCTCCACTTTCTCCACGAGCAGCTCGTCGATGAGGGCATGGTTGGTCGAGAGGTTCATGTTCTCGTCCTCGGCCTCGTAAATGAGGCTCACGGTGTGCTCTCCGGGAGCGAGCGCGACCCTCACGGGATTGCTGAGCCCCCAGTCGTTCCAGTTGGCGACGCCTCTCTGGGGCATCACGACTGTGCCGGCCTTGACGCCGTCGACAAGGAGGGTGCGCACGGCGGCTTTGTTCTCGGTGTTGACGGGGCCGTTGCCGTTGGCATAGCGGAAGGCAATGGTGTATTCAGCCGGGGCGGCAGCGCCGAGCGTGTCGGTGGAGAATGTCATCTCCAGCGGGGCGCTCTGATGGTCGAGCTCCACGAATCCAGCGCCGTGATAGCCTTCAATTGGTGTAGCGGGAGCATAGCCCACCTCAGCCGACTGCAGGGCAGTTGAGCATACCTCGGGCTGCACGGCGAGCGAGAGACGGTTGCTGCGCGGCTCGGAGGCGAATCCCGGAGTGCCGTTGGAAGCGATGCCGATCACCTGCCATTCGCCGCGGGCGTCGAGCGGCCACTGTGTCTGGCGCGTGCGTCCCACCTCCTGTCCGTCGAGTGTCACTACGTATTCGGCGATGTATTCGATGGGGT
Organism: uncultured Muribaculaceae bacterium; assembly: GCA_947626355.1. GTDB lineage: Bacteria > Bacteroidota > Bacteroidia > Bacteroidales > Muribaculaceae > Lepagella. The sequence goes on along the minus strand of CANQRV010000041.1, from coordinate 11,359 downwards.
TCCATGCGAGCACCTGACGCCCCTCGTCTTCGGCCAGCCATGCCGTGGGGGTGAGAGGAGCCTTGAGGTTGGGGCGGCGGTTGACCTCCATGGGAGGTATCGGCTCATTGTCCATCTCCACCACGATGTCGCAGTCGCCCTTGAGGGCTTTTGCGGGGATCACGGCATCGGCTCGCATCTGTCGGCCGTTGAGTGTCAGGGATTTGACGCTGTCGCCATATCCTTTTACCGTGATATTCAGGCGCGCGCCGCGATACGGGAAGCCGGAGAGCGTGCGTGTGCCGGCGAGGGCCTCGGGCACGAAGGGCTTGATCATCAGGCCGTCTTTCTCGAAATGGATGCCGAAAAGTATGCGGTTGGTGATGGCGAGGTTGCCGGAGAGGCTCCATAGCATATTGGAGGAGTTGAGCTCGGTGTAGTAGTCGCCGTTGTCGAGGTTGAAGTTCTCCTTGTTGGTGCAGAAGAGCGCGGCGGGACGGAACACGGAGCCGATGGCCTCGAGGGTGCCTGGCTCGTTGCCGGCCTTGGCCTGGGCGAGAGCCCAGTAGGATGCCACGAAAGGCCAGAGGGCGTTGTTGTGGTAGCTGGGGATGTCGGATATCTGTGGATAGAATATCGCCGGGCCGAAGGGGGTGTGGGGATTGCTCTGCGAGATGGTCTTCTGCCGCTCGGCGGGAGCGATGTCGTAGAGCACGGAGAGGGCCTCGCCGAGGGTCTCGGCGCGTGGGTTGAGCATTTTGGCGTCGCGGCCGTAGGTGTACATGGCGTAATACCCCTTGTCGTCGAGCCAGAAGGTTTCGTCGATGGCCTTTGCAAGGGCGTCGGCACGGGCGTCGAGGTCGGCGGCCTCCTTCTTCTTGCCGAGGTCGGCGGCCATGGAGGCGGCGGCGCGGAGGGCCGCGGCATAAAGCACGTTGGTGCCCATGGCCTCGCTCTGCGATATGTCGGCGGTCTGCATCCAGCGGGGATAGCTCTGCTCACGCCAGTCGATGAAGGAGGTCTCTCCCTTCACCAGCCCGCGGGGGCTCATGATGGTGTGGCTGTCTTTGAGCAGGGAGCGCATCACGACGGGATACACCTTCTCGAGCCACTCGCGCGAGCCGGTGACCTTATAGATCTCGTAGGCGGCGAGGGTCCATATCATGCGGTCGGTGCTGATGGGCCAGGCGCCGCCCGAGCCCGTGTCCTGGATGATCTGGCCCTCCTTGTTGACCTTCTTCATGAGGGATATCATGGATGCCTCGGGCTGGAGGCAGGCCATGGAGAGGATTATGGAATAGCTCACGTCGCGGGTCCAGACGCCGGCCCATTCCTTGCCTGTGCGGAGTGTGGTGTCGGGCTCCACGGCGTTGACCATCTCGTCGAGGCCCATGTTGTAGATGGCCTGGAGAAGACGGTTGCCGTCGTCGAGACGGGGATAGGAGGAGAGGTCGTTTTTCCGGCGCCAGCGCTGCTCCACGGGCATGAAATATCCGGGACGCCCCTTGTAGTCGGAGACGATCTCCTCGGGGGAGACGGCCCAGGCCTTGAACTCATCCTGGAATATGGTGTCGTTTTCCCAGCGGTAGGCGGCGGTGGCCACTGTCACGCCGGGGGCGGCGTCTGCCCGGGAAGGGACAGCCGCCTGAATCGGCAGAGCGGCCATCGTGGCGCCCATGGCGATAATCAACTGCTTCATGATCGGATCGGCAATATGTATTATTGGATATTCAACATTCAGTTCTTGCGCGAGCGGCGCTTGCGGCCGTCGCGCGAGGGGCGGTTGCGGGCGCCCTGCTTCTTCTGCGGGAGAGGCTTGTTGGGGTTGCCCTCGTCGCTGATCAGGGCGAAGTCGAGCTGCTTGCGCTCGAGGTCGGCGCGCGCCACCTGCACTTTCACCTCGTCGCCGAGTGTATAGGTGCGATGGCTGTTGCGTCCTATCAGGCGGTAGTTCTTCTCGTCAAACTCATAATAGTCGTCGGCGAGGTCGCGCACGGGCACGAGCCCCTCGCAGCCGTTCTCGTTGAGCTCGACATAGAATCCCCACTCGGTGACTCCGGAGATTACGCCGTCGTAGATCTGGCCGAGACGGTCGCGCATGAATTCCACCTGCTTGTAGCGTATGGAGGAGCGCTCGGCGTTGGCGGCGAGCTGCTCCATCTCCGAGCAGTGGCGGCACTGGTCTTCGAGCTTCTGCTTGTCGACGCTTCGTCCGCCGTCGGCATAGCGCGCCAGCAGGCGGTGCACCATCATGTCGGGATAACGGCGAATCGGCGAAGTGAAGTGGGTGTAGTAGTCGAGGGCGAGGCCGTAGTGGCCTATGTTGTCGGTGGTGTAGACTGCCTTGGCCATGCTCCGGATTGCGAGCATGGAGAGCATGTTCTCCTCCCCTTTTCCCTTCACGTCGCGCAGCATACGGTTGAGGCTCTTGTTGACCTCGCGGGCGCGGCCGTCGGCGTTGACCTTATAGCCGAATCGGGAGGCGATCTGCGAGAAATTGCTGATCTTCTCGGGGTCGGGATTGTCGTGGACACGATAGACGAAAGGCTTCGGCTTCTTCCCTTCCTTCACCTTGCCGATGGCCTCGGCCACGGTGAGGTTTGCGAGGAGCATGAACTCCTCCACGAGCTTGTGGGCGTCTTTCGACTCCTTGAAGTAGACGGCGATGGGATGGCCTGTGGCGTCGATCTCGAAGCGTACCTCTGCCCGGTCGAACTCGAGGGCACCGGCGTCGTAGCGGCGGCGGCGGAGCTCCTTCGCGAGGGCGTCGAGGGTCTGCACCTCCTTCACGAAGTCGCCCTCTCCGGTCTCGATGATCTGCTGGGCCTCCTCGTAGGTGAAGCGGCGGTCAGACCGGATCACTGTGCGGCCGATGCGGTGGTTGACGACGTTGGCCTTCGAGTCGAGCTCGAAAATGGCGGAGAAGGTGAGCTTCTCCTCGTCGGGGCGCAGCGAGCAGATGCCGTTGGAAAGGCGCTCCGGGAGCATGGGGATGGTGCGGTCGACGAGATAGACGCTTGTGGCGCGTTGCTGCCCCTCCTTGTCGATGATGCTGCCGGGGGTGACGTAATGGGTCACGTCGGCGATATGCACTCCCACCTCCCAGTTGCCGTTGGCGAGCTGGCGGATGGAGAGGGCGTCGTCGAAGTCCTTGGCGTCGCGCGGGTCGATGGTGAAGGTGGTGACTCCACGGAAATCCTCACGGCGCGACACCTCCTCGGGAGTGATGCCCTCGGAGATCTTCTCTGCTGCTTTCTCCACATTCTCGGGATACTTATAGGGCAGGCCGTATTCGGCGAGTATGGCATGCATCTCGGCGTTGTTCTCCCCTTTCCGGCCAAGGACGTCCACCACCTCGCCGCGGGGATTCATCTCCTCGTCGGGCCAGAGTGTGATGCGCGCTATGGCCTTGTCGCCGGTCTTGCCTCCGCGCAGCTTGTTGCGCGGAATGATAATGTCGGCGGCGAGGAATTTGGAGTCAGTCACGAGGGCCGCGTAATTGCGGTCGACCTTCAGGGTGCCGATGAATACCTGGTCTTTCGGCTCAAGAATCTCGATGACCTTGGCCTCGGGCTCCTGGCCCTTGCGCACGGCGGAGATCTCCACCCTCACCTTGTCGCCGTTGAGGGCGTGCATCGAGTTGCGCTCGGCCACGAGAATCTCCTGGTCGTCGACGATCACGGCGTTGCGGCCGTTGGAACGCCGGCTGAAGATGCCGGTATTCTCGGTGCCGCGGTTCACTTTCACCTTATATTTGCCTAAGCTCACCTCCACGATCTCGTCGGCGGCGGCGAGCTCCTCGAGAATATTGATTATGTCGAGGCGGTTGGCGGCATGGGTGGCACCCACGCCGAAAGCGATCTGCTTATAGTTGAATGCCTGCCTGCGTTCTTTCTGCAGGAATTCCATTATCTTGTCGATGAGCTCGCGCTTGCGCATCCGCCGTGGAGCTCCCGCGTTGTTGTCTGTTTTCATTTTTGTCTGTTTTTTGGGTTGATGAAGAGAAGAGATCGGCAGGTCCGGGCCGGGCTGCCTATACTGATAACGTTTCGGAGAGGGAATTGCCCGGGCTATATTGTCTGAAAAATTGCAAATGGCGTGCCATAATCTGTCAAGAAGGGTGAAAATGGGAATATACGATAGCCGCCTTGGCCTTTCCCACAGCCTTCTCGATATCCTCAAGCGGGGCTTCGCGGAGCCGCTTCACGCTCTTGAAGGTCTTCATGAGTGAGCGCGACGTGACCTCGCCTATCCCTTTGATGGAGTCGAGCTCGCTCACGGTCTGCCCCTTGCTGCGGCGCAGGCGGTGGTGGGTGATGCCGAAGCGGTGGGCCTCGTCGCGCAGGGCCTGCACCACCTGCAGGCTCCGGCTCTTCTTGTCGATATAGAGGGGCAATGTGTCGCCGGGGAAATATATCTCCTCAAGACGCTTCGCGATGCCCACGAGCGCCACCTCGCCGCGGATGCCGAGCTCGTCGAAGGCCTCGACAGCGGCGCTGAGCTGTCCTTTGCCGCCGTCGACCACCACCAGCTGCGGCAGAGGCTCTCCCTCGGCCATCATGCGCGAATAGCGCCTGTGGAGCACCTCCTTCATCGAGGCGAAGTCGTCGGGGCCCTCCACGGTCTTGATGATGAAGTGGCGGTAGTCCTTCTTCGACGGTTTGCCGTTGCGGAAGACGACGCAGCTCGCCACGGGATTAGTGCCCTGGATATTCGAGTTGTCGAAACACTCGATATGCCTTGGCTCCACGCTGAGGCGGAAATCGCCTTTCATCTGCTCCATGAGTTTCTGCACTCCCCTTTCGGGATCGAGCTTCTCGGCGAGCTTCGCCTTGTCGTGCATGAACTGTGTGGCGTTTTTCACCCCCACATCAAGGATGCGCCGCTTGTCGCCCCTCTTAGGAATGACAAACTCCACTCCGGCAAATTCCACATCAGGCATGAAAGGCACGATGACTTCGGAGAATTTCTTATCGAAACGGCGCCCGATCTCGCTTATGGCCATCGAGAGGATCTCGGCGGGAGTCTCGGCAAGCCTGCGCCGAAACTCCATGTTCAGGCTCTGCACCACGGCCCCGTGGTGGAGATGCATGAAGTTGACAAAGGCCGAGTCGCCGTCTTCCACATAGGCAAACATGTCGACGTCGTCTTTCTCCATACGGCCGAGCACGGAGCGCGCATTGTAGCGCTTCACGCTCTCGTATTTGGACTTCACGTCCTGGGCCTCCTCGAATTTCCAGGCGGCGGCGAGCTCCCCCATCTCCTTCCTGAGATGGTCTTCGAGCAGGAGGGTCTCGCCGCTGAGGATCTGGCGCACCTGCGACACGTAGGCGCCGTAATCGTCGGCATTCATGCGTCCACAGCATGGACCGCCGCATTTCCCGATATGGTAGTCGAGGCAGAGGCGGTATTTGCCGCGCGCTATGCCGTGGTCTTCGAGCGGATGGCGGCAGCTGCGGAGCGGGAACACCTCACGGATCAGGTCGAGCACCACCTTCGCCGACTGCGTGTTGCTGTAGGGGCCGTAGTAATGGGCCGGGAGGTTGCGGTCGCGGGTCATGAAGACCCGTGGATACTCCTCCTTCGTCACCACGATCCAGGGATACGACTTGTCGTCCTTGAGCAGCACATTGTAGCGAGGCTGATACTCCTTGATCATGGCGTTCTCAAGATTCAGGGCGTCTTCCTCCGTAGCCACGACGATAAAGCGCATGTCGACGATGTTCCTCACCAGGAGATTCGTGCGTATGGAGTCGTGGCGGCGGTTGAAATAGCTGGAGACCCTCCGCTTGAGGCGCTTCGCCTTGCCGACATAAATCACCTTGCCGTAGCGGTCGAGATACATATAGACTCCCGGGCTCTCCGGGAGAGAGAGTATTTTCTCGCGCAGCTGCGGCCCCGGGCGGTTGTCGCGGATATCGGCGGGGGTACGGTCCTGCTTTATTTCAAGGCCGAAACCTCCCTGTTCATCGATGTTTCTGCCATAATCGGCGAGGGCCTCCCCTACCTTGTCGGGGAGGTCTGCCTCGGGAGCGGGTGATGGATCATAGACGTCGGCCATGGGCTGGAATCAGTATTTGATGAGGGATGTCACCTCGCAGTCGGCTGGGAGATTGTCGCGGCCGTTGAGAGCGGTCAATTCCACGATGAAATTGATGAAAATCTTTCGCGGATTCATGCTTTTCACGAGGTCGTAGCAGGCGGCCATCGTGCCGCCCGTGGCGAGCAGGTCATCGTGGATCACCACCACATCGTCTTCCGTAATGGCGTCGCGGTGGAGCTCGATTGTATCAACGCCGTATTCCTTCGCGTAAGCCTTCTTGACGGTGACGGCGGGGAGCTTACCCGGCTTGCGGGCGGGCACGAAGCCGCATCCGAGCTCGAAGGCGAGGATGCTGCCGCCGATGAAGCCGCGCGACTCGATGCCCACCACCTTGGTGACGCCTTTGCCGCGATAGAGGTCGGCGAGGGCCTCGCCCGTAAGATGGAGGGCTTCCCCATCCTTTATCATAGTTGTGAGGTCGCGGAAGATGATTCCTTTGGTGGGAAAATCATTCACGTCGCGGATTTCCGATTTGAGGTCTTCGAGAGTCATAGCTGTTGTTGTGTTAAAGCTGCCGGAAAGGAGGGAGATGAATGTTCCACGTGGAACATTGCGTTTCTATCTTCCTGTTGTTGCAGCGGTTGAAGAGTTAAAGTTAATCTATTCCTTAAATGTCGTATATGGTCAGCGGCCGAGGAGCAGGAGAAGGATGCTGACGTCGGCCGGAGAGACTCCGGGGATGCGCGATGCCTGACCTATGGTGGCCGGACGGATGCGCGAGAGCTTCTGCCGGGCCTCCGTGCTGAGCGACTTCACGGCTTCATAGTCGAACGCGTCGGGAAGCCTCACGCCGTCGAGCCGGAGGGTCTTGGCGGCGAGGTCGGCCTCCCGCTTTATATATCCCTCGTATTTGACCATCACCTCCACTGCTTCCGCTATCTCCTCACGCCTGTCGGCGATCCTGTCGATGCGTTTGCGAAGCTGAGGGATGACGGTGGCGAGAAGGGCGAGGGTGAGCTGCGGACGCTTCACGAGCTCCACGAGCCTCACGGAGGCATCGAGCGGCGTGGTGGAGTGAGCCGCCAGCCAGTCGTTGAACTCCGCAGTGGGTTTCACGAGAAAACCACTCACCCACTCGAGCAGGGAGTCGCGCGCCTCGATCTTCGAGAGGAGCGCCTGATAACGCTCCTCATCGGCGAGCCCTATCTCATGGCCGAGAGGCGTGAGACGCATGTCGGCGTCGTCCTGGCGCAGCAGTATGCGGTATTCGGCCCGTGAGGTAAACATCCGGTAAGGCTCGTCGACACCCTTGGTGACGAGATCGTCGATAAGCACTCCGATATACGCCTGGTCGCGGCCAAGCACGACAGGCTCCTCCCCTTTCACGGCGCGGGCGGCGTTGATGCCGGCCATCAGGCCCTGAGCGGCGGCCTCTTCATAGCCGGTGGTGCCGTTGACCTGTCCGGCGAGGTAAAGGCCCTTCACGAGCTTCGTCTGGAGGTCGTGGGTGAGCTGCGTGGGAGGAAAATAATCGTATTCGATGGCATAGCCCGGGCGATAGAAATGCACGTCGCGCAGCGCCTCGATCTGCTGGAGCGCCTTGAGCTGCACGTCCCACGGCAGAGAGCTCGAGAAGCCGTTGATGTATATCTCGTCGGTGTCCACACCCTCAGGCTCCAGGAAGAGCTGATGGCTCTCCTTGTCGGCGAAGGTCACTATCTTGGTCTCGATGCTGGGGCAATAACGCGGGCCGATGCTCTGGATCTGGCCGTTGTAGAGGGGCGAGCGGTCGAGATTGTCGTGGAGTATGCGGTGCACTTCAGGATTGGTGTGCACTATATAGCAGCTGCGCTGCGGCAGCTCGCGGCGAGATGATGGCATGAACGAGAATTTATGGAAGTCGGGCATGTCGGCATCGTCGCCGGTCTGCTCCTCGGTCTTCGAGAAGTCGATGGTCTTGGCGTCGATGCGTGCGGGAGTGCCGGTCTTCATGCGTCCGGTCTCGAATCCGAGGGCGCTGAGCTGTTCGGTAATGCTTTTGCTGGAGGTCTCGGAGATGCGTCCCCCCTCTATCTGCGTGGGGCCGAAATGCATGACGCCGTTGAGGAAGGTGCCTGCCGTGAGGATCACTGTCGGGGCGTTGAACCGGAATCCGAGGGCGGTCTTCACCCCTTTCACGGCCATCCGTCCGCTGTCGTCGGCCTCTATGTCGAGGCGCGCCACAAGGTCCTGGAAGAGGTATAGGCCGGGGGTGGAGTCGAGGATGCGGCGCCACTCCTCGATAAACCGGCAGCGGTCGGACTGCACTCTTGGCGACCATACGGCTGGTCCTTTGGAGCGGTTGAGCATACGGAACTGTATTGCGGTCTTGTCGGCCACGATACCCATCATGCCGCCCAATGCATCGATTTCCCTCACGATCTGTCCCTTGGCTATGCCACCCACAGCGGGGTTGCACGACATCTGGGCCACCCGCGAGAGGTCGGCCGTTATCAGGAGGGTCTGCGCCCCGAGCCGTGCGGCGGCTACCGCAGCCTCACATCCGGCGTGGCCGGCGCCCACCACTATGACGTCGTAATCAAATTTCATGTCTCATCGGAATGTTATGCCTCGCTCCAGAGGGCAAGAGCCTTGTTTTCCTCCGCTTCCATAATCTCGCGTTCCCCGGGACCCTTGTCGTTGATGCCGCAGAGATGAAGAAGGCCATGCACGATGACTCTTTTCAGCTCCTGATCATAGGAAACGCCGAAAAGGTCGGCATTGCTCCTCACTGTGTCGAGCGAGAGATAGATGTCGCCGCTCACCTTCTCGCCACGGCTGTAGTCGAAGGTGATGATATCGGTGTAATAGTCGTGGTGGAGATAACGCATGTTGGCATCGAGGATGTCGGCATCACTGCAGAAAAGATAATTGAGGTTGCCGATGCGGCGGGAATGGGCCGCCGCCACCACGCCGAGCCAACGCTCCACACGCGCGATGTCGATGTCGGGCATCTCTACATTTGAGGTCTGAAAAGTTATCACTCTGTCAATTCGTTTAAGAAGTTATCAACAAGCAAAAATACAAAAAAAATCCCATATATCCATCATGGAGGAGCAAATAGGGCTGCGGCGTTCTGGATACAGCTTGGCCGAAAGCTGTCGAAAAGCTCCATATCACACTGATTATATGCTTATTAAATCATATTTCAGTCGATTTAAGGGGCCTGAGAATCGAATATTCAGCCGTTTTCGGATGGATGCAGGGATATTTTGGCGACAGTCCTATGCATTATCGCGGCATCATCGCGGCATAAAAGAAGATTGCAGAGATATGTACGAAAATTGCTACCTTTGCACGATGCTTTCGAAAATCCAGAAGGGAGAGGCGCTGAGTCTGAAGGAAAGGCTGCGCCTCGTGTTCACACTCGCGTGGCCATCGATCATGGCCCAGCTCTCCACCATCGCGATGCAGTATATCGACGCGGCGATGGTGGGACGCCTCGGTGCAGACCCGAGTGCGTCGGTGGGACTGATGGCCACCTCACTCTGGATGTTCTGGGGAGTATGCTCGGCAGCTACTGTCGGCTTCGCGGTGCTCGTGGCCCACAGGATCGGTGCAGGCGACGAAGACGGAGCGCGCGACGTGTTCCGCAAGGCTATCCCTGCGGCGTTTGCCGTGGGCGCCATCATGGCCGCGATCGGCAACCTCATAGCCGGGCCACTCCCCCGCTGGCTCGGCGGCGGCGAAGAAATCTGTGGCGATGCCTCGGCCTATTTCCGTATCTTCACGTCGGCTCTGCCGCTGCTCAGCCTGAACTATCTGGGATGCGGCGTGCTCCGCTGCGCGGGCAACATGAAGGTGCCGGCGGGAGTCGGCGTCATGATGTGCGCCCTCGATGTGGTGTTTAATTTCCTTCTGATATTCCCTACATCGTCCTATCACATATTCGGAGCTAAGATCACCCTCCCCGGCGCCGGTATGGGTGTAGAGGGGGCGGCACTCGGCACGGTGGCCGCCGAGACGGTGGCCGCCGCTGCCGTGATGTACTGGGCTATCCGTCGCGAGCCGGCGATAGCACTGGCAGGCCCGCTGAGGCGTCCACAGCCATCACTCCGGCATCAGCAAGGCATAGACTGGAATCTGCTGCAATCGGCTTTCAGGCTGTCACTGCCAATGATGGTGGAGCATGTGGCGCTGACAGGAGCCCAGATCGTCACCACGATAATAGTGGCGCCGCTGGGCACGATGGCCATCGCGGCCAATGCATTCGGCGTGACGGCCGAGGCCCTCTGCTACATGCCTGGCTACGGCATGGCCGACGCCGCGACGACCCTTGTAGGGCAGAGCCACGGCGCCGGGCGGCTGCGTCTGGCGCGCAGCTTCGGCATGCTGACGGTGGGCGCCGGGATGGTGATGATGACCGCCACAGGCATCCTTCTGTGGCTTTTCGCTCCGGAGGTGATGTCTCTCTTTACCCCGGTGGAAGAGATACGTCTGGCGGGCACGGCCTGCCTGCGCATCGAGGCGTGGGCCGAGCCTATGTTCGCGGCCTCTATCGTTGCCTATGGCGCGATGGTTGGCGCCGGAGATACGCTGGTGCCGGCCTGCATGAATTTCGGCTGCATCTGGCTTGTGAGGATACCACTCGCCTACTTCCTGGCGCGTGTCTACGGGCTGGAGGGTGTATGGATAGGCATGTGCGCCGAGCTCTCGCTGCGCGGCCTCCTCTTCCTCCTCCGCCTCCGCTCCCGCCGCTGGCTGAAACCGGCCACCCAAAGGGACAGGCGAACCTCATGGCGGAATGCTTAAAAAAGAAAAAACGGCCAACCATTGAGGGGCTTCATGTGTTGAACAATGGAGTAACAACGATCTAAAAACAATCATCATTATGGACATCAACGCATTGAAAGACCAGGCGATGGCCGCCGCACAGTCGGCGCTCGCCAACGCCAAGACAGCCGCCAAAGACGGCCTCGACGCCCTGAAGGAAAAGGGAGCCGAGGAGAAATCAAACATCCAGGGCAATGCATCCGCCAAGGGCGCGGAGCTGAAAGACAAGGCTTCGGGGGTCATCGACAAGCTCAAAGACAAAGGCGCCGACCTACTGCGCGAGGCAGCCGACAGGATCGACCCCGACAAGCACTGATTCATCATAAGGAAGCGGGCAGCCGGTCGGTTGCCCGCTTCCTTATGTTTTTTATCCCGGGAATGGAATCGGGGTAGGCGCGTTTCGGATGATTTATGTAATTTTGCAGATAGAAAACCAACTAACCATAATTTAGGGATATTCAGAAAATAGCCAACTAATTGTTTGGTAGAGTCATAGATAATTTGTAACTTTACAAAGAACCCCCG
>CANQRV010000040.1 GCA_947626355.1 uncultured Muribaculaceae bacterium | reverse complement strand
AAACTTGTCAAAGAACTCTTTGGCTTGGCGGTAGATGCCGCTTAGCCTATGGATAATTTTTTAACGAACTATTGATGCCCGGAATTGAAGTTATAAATTTCGCCGCCAGGCCGAGTCTCGTGAGCCGCTATATGCTCGAGCTCCGCGACACCGCCATTCAGGGCGACCCAATGCGCTTCCGCGCCAATCTCGACCGCATCGGAGGCATCATGGCCTATGAGATCTCCAAGCGTCTCGACTATGCCGATGTGGAGGTCACAACCCCCCTCGGCACAGCCGTCTGCCAGGATTTCACCGACAAGGTGGTGATCGCCACCATCCTCCGTGCCGGCCTCCCCTTCCACCACGGTTTCCTCCAGTATTTCGACCGCGCCGAGAACGCCTTCGTCAGCGCCTACAGGAAATACCGCGAGAAGGGCGACTCCTTCGAGGTGCTCGTGGAATACATGGCCTCTCCGCGCCTCGACGGCAAGACCCTGCTGCTGGTCGACCCGATGCTCGCCACCGGCTCGTCGATGGAGCTGGCCTACCGCGCCCTCCTCGGGAAGGGCACGCCGCGCCACGTGCACGTGGCCTCCGTGATAGCCTCCAGCCAGAGCATCGACTACATCCGCTCGGTGTTCCCGCAGGATTCCACCACCCTCTGGGTCGGAGCCATCGACGACGAGATCAACGCCCACAGCTATATCGTGCCGGGGCTCGGCGACGCCGGCGACCTCGCTTACGGAGAGAAAGACGACTGATGCGCCTTGATAGTATCGACATACTGAATTTCAAGAATATCGCGGAGGCCCGGCTGGAGTTCTCGCCGGGCGTCAACTGTCTGCTCGGCGACAACGGCATGGGAAAGAGCAATCTGCTCGAGGCCATACATTTCCTCAGCCTCACCCGCCCCATGAACGCCATGCCCGAGTCGGCCCTCATCCGCCACGGCAGCGACATGCTCATGGTCGGAGGCCACTTCTCCACCGATTCCGGAGCCACGGAGCATATCACCTGCGGAATAGTGAAGGGAAAAGGGAAGACCCTGCGCCGCAACGGCAAGGAGTATTCCCGCATCTCGGAGCACATCGGGCGCTTCCCCGTGGTCACCGTCACTCCGCGCGACAGTGACCTCGTCAACGGCCCCGCCGAGACGCGCCGACGCATGGCCGACATGGCCATCTCGCAGGCCAACGCCGGATATCTCACCGAGCTCATGCGCTACAACCGAGCCCTCGAGAGCCGCAACCGCATGCTCCGCGCAGGAGTGCGCGACAAGCTGCTTTACGAAGCCGTGGAGGCCGGCCTCGAGAGCAGTGCCGCCGTGATCCACGACCGCCGACGCGAATGGGTGGAGACCATCACTCCCATGCTCGAGAGCTACTACTCGCGCATCGCCGGCACCGGCGAGACGGCCTCCATGAGATACCGCAGCCAGCTATCCGGAGCTTCCATGAGGGAGCTGCTCGACAGCCGCCGCCAGAAGGACGCCGCACTCGGATATACCTCGGCCGGCCCCCACCGCGACGACATCGAGACCACGCTCTTCGACTACAGTCTCCGCCAGCTCGGAAGCCAGGGGCAGGTGAAGACCTTCGCCATCGCCCTGCGCCTCGCCGTCTTCGACTATCTCGAGAAAAACGCCAACACCACCCCGCTGCTGCTGCTCGACGACATCTTCGACAAGCTCGACGCCGACCGTGTGGCCCGCATCATGCACGAGGTGAGCACCGCCGACTCCTTCGGCCAGATATTCATCACCGACACCAACCGCAAGCATCTCGACGACATCCTCGCTTCCATCGGCGCCCAGCGACTGCTGCTGCACGTGGAGCGCGGGAGTTTCGCCGTGATGGAGCCCTCATCCTGACAGCCATGGAAAGAAAGCAAAGCGTCTCCGTGGGTGATGTGCTCCGGCTGGCTGTCGAGCAGTGCGACATGTCGGCGAGGCTCGACGAATGCCGCGCCGTGGAGCTCTGGAGCTCCGTGGCCGGCGATTATATCGCCTCCCGATGCCGCCGCCCCGTCATGTCGAAAGGAGTGATGACCGTGGGCGTGGCCAACGCCGCCCTCCGCCACGAGCTCTCGATGTCGCGCTCCTCGATAGCGAGAGCCATCAATTCCCTCCTCGGAAGGAAGGTGGTGGCCGACATCCGGTTCACCGGATAGATTCTTCAATGACTCTATATATACCGAATATACAGAATATGCTACAGACACCCGATTTGTCATCCTTCAGGAGCCGCCTCCCGGTGCAGCTCCGGTTTAACGACATCGACATCCTCGGTCATGTCAACAATACTGTCTATTTCTCCTTCTACGACACCGGCAAGGCCCATTATTTCAACGCCGTGCGCCACGGCCGCATGAACTGGCAGAAGGTGGAGACCGTCATCGCCAACGTCAACTGCACGTATATGCAGCCCATCGTCTTCGGCGATGAGATCGACGTCTACACCCGCTGCGTCTCCGCCAGCGAGAAGAGCTTCGTGCTGCTCCAGGCCCTTGTGGAGCGCAAGACCCTTACCGTGAAGTCGGTGTGCGAGACAGTGATGGTCTGCTACGACCCGGTGGCGAAGACCTCGATCGAGATGCCCGCCGACTGGAGGCGCGACTTCAATGAATACGAGGGGCGCGACCTCCTGCGACACAAAAACACTGACTGACAACTGAATGACCATGAAAACAGATAAAGAAGCGACACGCCGCCTCATGACCTCCATCCTCGAAGCCGAGGCACGCGCCGTCAGAGAGATTCCCGTCACCGACGCCTATGCCGACGCCATCGACATCATCATCGAGCACGTCCACCGACGGGGAGGCAAGCTCGTCACCTCCGGCATGGGAAAGGCCGGGCAGATCGCCATGAACATCGCCACGACCTTCTGCTCCACCGGCACCCCCGCCGTCTTCCTCCATCCCGCAGAGGCCCAGCACGGCGACCTCGGCATCGTGCGTCCCGACGACGCCATGCTCCTGCTCTCCAACTCCGGAAAGACGCGCGAGATACTCGAGCTCGTGGAGCTCACCGACCGGCTAAACCCAGGAGTCCCTAAGATTGTTATTACCGGTGACGGGTCGTCTCGCCTCGCCGCCGCGGCCGACGTGGCCCTGCTCACCGCCGGAGCCCCGGAGGTCTGTCCCCTCGGCCTGACACCCACTACTTCCACCACCATGATGACTGTGATGGGCGATGTGCTCGTGGTCGGCGTGATGTCGGCAATCGGATTCACTGCCGCCGACTATGCCCTCCGTCACCACGGAGGTTATCTCGGCCATAAGTCGACCCAGGCCGCCCGTTCCGGCGCCAATATTGATCACTGATAACTCCTTATAATGATGACACCCGTAGAAATTCCCCTTAACACCGACAGCTTCGACAGAAAGTCGGCCGACATGCGCATCATCAACGACGCGCTCGCCGCCCGCAAGACCGCTCATGAGATGATGGATGCCGACAGAAACATCGACGCCCTCGAGCGCACTGTCGACGCCCTGCGCACTCTCCGCGAATTCTCCGATTTCGACAACATAGAGTTTCGCGCTCTACTCATGGGGCTCATCTTCGACCTCGCCGAGGTGCACTATGCCCTCAAAGACTACCGCCAGAGCGAGAAAGAGCTCGACTGGCTTTTCAAGGTGCTCGACAATCTCATAAAGGTCGACTCCGAGCGCTTCGGAAAATACCATATTCTCGCCATGGAGCTCTCCACACGCATCCTGCGCTCGCGCCGCAAGGCGATGGACCTTCTCGTGAAACACCAGATCACGGCCGGGGCTCTCTACGACAAGGTTAATTCCGGCGTAGCCGCCGCTACCGACAAGCTCGTCGACTCCCTGCGCAATGTCGGCCAGCTCCTCGCCTCGTCGGGCGACTACAAGGCCGCCCTCAAGTTTTACGCCGAGGCCATCAAGTTCTCGAAGAAGCGCGCCGGCAAGGTGACCCGCAAGGAGATCAAGATGACTATCGAGATGGCCGAGATCATGATGCGCATGCGCCAGATGAGGGCCCGCGCCAAGCGGCTGCTCAACGCCATCCTTCCTCATGCCATAGCCCTCGAGACCATTGAGCTTGAGGAGGAGATACTCGCCCTCTCCGAGATCATCGACGCCGATATCGAGCATGAGCCCAAATGGAAATCGTTTATCCACAAGATATCGCTCGCCGGCAGGAAGCTCAAGCTGAAAGCAACAGGCAAGGAGGCCGAGGCTCCAGCCGGGGATGAGGCTGACGCTGAAAACCACGATAACAAGAAGTAATAATGTCGACCATACTTAATACCGACGGCCGCGAGCTCCCCATTCCGGTGGTGAAGGAGCCGGCCGCCTTCTCCTGCGCCATCGTCACTGCGCAGTGGAATTCCGCTGTTACCCATGCCCTGCGCGACGGTGCGGTCGACGTGCTCGCCAGGGCCGGTGTGGCACGTGAGAATGTGGCGCTCTATGATGTGCCGGGCACTGTGGAGCTTGTCAACATCGCCGGGCGCCTCGTCACCCAGCGCCTCGCCAGCGCGGTGATAGTGATCGGCTGCGTGATACGCGGCGACACCCCCCATTTCGATTACGTATGTCAGATAGTGGCCGACGGTGTGGCCTCCCTCAACGCCAGGGGCAGCGTGCCGGTGATATTCGGCGTGCTCACGGTGGAGACCATGCAGCAGGCCCTCGACCGCGCCGGCGGCGCGCTCGGCAACAAAGGCGCCGAAGCTGCCGTGGCGGCCATCGAGATGCACAATGTCCATACGGAGATCGACAATCACGTCATCTCCCGCGGCTGACATACTCTGACAAGATACTTCCCAACTTATTGACTGATAGAAGCCTGCCGCGATTCCAAGGAATCAGAGGCAGGCTTCCTCCGTATTTATTGTGCCATAAAATTGCCGATTTATGGTTTATTAACATTCATGCACTAATATTTGCATGGATGTTCTCGTTTTCATTTTGCAACAGCGATAAAACGATTGATTGAAATCTCCTTTTATTAGCCAAGCCAAATTGTCAGCAAATGGTGCCGGATATCCCGACCCCACGGCCTGACATCTGTCGAAACGATACAATCCATACTGATGTCAACAATGAAATCAACTGGAAGAATCACTTTTTTCATGACTTAGATATGTTTTTTTTAGCCTTAAAGCTATGCCGACATATTGGAAAACTTAATTGTCTAAATTTTGGGTTATATACATTAGTAATTTCTATCGTCCGCGCCGACACGGAAGCCGCCTCTGGCGGGTTCGGCTGCGGAGAAAGGTCCGGACACCGTGAGGTGGCCGGATTTTTCCCTTTCCATAATAATGCATATCGTTTTTGCGGGGAGTGTTGCGCGTGTCGGCGATTTTCATTAATTTTGTAGCTTAGGTTATCTATCAGCTTATGAGCATAAATCTCCCTCAGGCCCCGGCTGCCGAAGACGCTGTCGTCGAAGAGGCGTTCCAGGACGTGCTCCGCGCCTACCTCGCCAGCAACCACCGCAAGAAGGTGGAGATCATAGAGCGTGCCTACCGCTTCGCCCGCAACGCCCACCAGGGCGTCAGGCGACGCAGCGGCGAGCCCTATATCCTCCATCCCATCGCAGTGGCCAAGATCGTCATATCCGAACTCGGCCTCGGCTCCACCTCGATATGCGCCGCTCTTCTCCATGACGTGGTGGAAGACACCGAATATACACGCGACGACATCGAGGCCGCCTTCGGCCCGAAGATAGCGTCGATCGTCGAGGGCCTCACGAAAATCTCCGGAGGCATCTTCGGCGACAAGGCATTCCTCCAGGCCGAGAACTTCCGCAAGCTGCTGCTCTCCATGTCGACCGACATACGCGTCGTGCTCATCAAGATGGCCGACCGGCTCCACAACATGCGCACCCTCGGCGCCATGCGCCCCGAGAAGCAGTATAAGATAGCCGGTGAGACCCTCTACGTCTATGCCCCTCTCGCCCACCGCCTCGGCCTCTTCAAAATCAAGCAGGAGCTCGAGGACCTCGCCTTCC
This sequence comes from uncultured Muribaculaceae bacterium, assembly GCA_947626355.1. Classification (GTDB taxonomy): domain Bacteria; phylum Bacteroidota; class Bacteroidia; order Bacteroidales; family Muribaculaceae; genus Lepagella. Next base: position 21,096 of record CANQRV010000040.1, on the reverse strand, counting down.
GCTACGAGCATCCCCAGATCTACGCAGACATCATGGCCAAGGTAGACCGCAGTGAGAAGCACCGACAGGAGATCGTGGAGCAATTCGTGCAGCCCGTGCGCGAGAAGCTCGACGCCGCCGGATTCAAATACGAGATCAAGGCCCGCGTCAAGAGCGCCTATTCCATCTACAACAAGATGGAGACAAAGAAGATACCTTTCGAGGAGATCTACGACATCTATGCCGTCAGGGTGATTTTCGAGAACGACGACGACTCCCTCGAGAAGCTCCGCTGCTGGCAGATATATACTTTCTTTACCGACGGCCACCGTATCCATCCCGACCGCCTGCGCGACTGGACATCCGTGCCGAAGGCAAACGGATACCGCGCGCTCCACCTCACCGCCATGGGCCCCGAGGGGAAATGGATAGAGGTCCAGATCCGCTCCCGGAAGATGGACGAGATCGCCGAGCTCGGATATGCCGCCCACTGGAAATACAAGACCGGAGTACACGACGACGACACCGAGCTCGACTCATGGATGAACACCATAAAGGATATCCTCGCCAACCCCGAGCCCAACGCAATCGACTTCCTCGACACCATAAAGCTCAACCTCTTCTCCTCCGAGATCTACGTCTTCACCCCGGCCGGCGACCTCATCACCCTCCCATCGGGCTCCACCGTGCTCGACATGGCTTTCGCCATCCATTCCCAGCTCGGCATGCACTGCGTGGCCGGAAAGATCAACCACAAGCTGATGCCCCTCAGCTACCGCCTCGACTCCGGCGACCAGGTGGAGATCATCACCTCCGACTCGCAGACACCGCAGGCCGACTGGCTCAGATACTGCCACACCGCCAAGGCCCAGAGCCGGCTGCGCGCCGTGCTTCGGCGCGACCGGCGCAACCTTATCGCCCGCGGAAAGAAACTCTATCTCGAGTTTATGGATAAGGAGGGCATCATGGTGTCGCCCGCAGTCACGGCCAAGATTCTCGGAAACTACCATCTCGATTCCGAAGACGACCTCTACCTCATGCTCGCCAATGATGAGATCAATCTCTCTGTAAAGGAATTCAAGGAGCTTCTCAAGACCCGGCGCGGGCTGCTGAAGAAACTGCTGCGCAATCCCTTCTCCTCCCGCAAGGACAAGAACGACCCCTCCGCCGGCGAGCCGCGCATCCCCATCGACCGCAAGAAGGTCTACGTGCTCCATCCCGATGCGGATACCCCCAACTACCGGATCGACACCTGCTGCTCGCCCATTCCCGGCGACGACGTGCTCGGGTTTGTCGACGACGACGAGGCCGTGGTGCTCCATAAGGTGAGCTGTCCCAACGCCATGCGCCTCAAGAGCGCCTACGGCTCGCGCCTCGTGGCCACCACATGGGGAGGGCAGGCCGACAAGTTCTTCGCCACCATCAGCGTCGACGGCATCGACCGGCAGGGTATCCTCGAGGAGATTGCCGCCACACTCTCGCAGAAGCTCGGCGTCAACATCCGGGGCCTCAACATCGAGGCCCGTCAGGAAGTGTTTCACTGTGAGCTCAACGTGCAGGTCGACAACACCGAGACGGTCGAGAACATCTGCTCCGCACTCAAGAAAATAAAGGGAGTGAAATTCGCAAAACGGACTTCCTGACCCACAATACATCATCATCGACACTCTGAACGATATGCTGAAGAATATATTCTCGAAAATCAACCTCATACGCCTCGCCCTCCTGACAGGGGCCGTGGTGATCGTGATGCTAATGCTTCCGCAGGCCGACCATCAGTCGTATTCCTACGAGCTAAACCAGCCTTGGAAATACCAGCTGCTCACCGCAGAGTTCGACATGCCGATCCTGCGCGACTCCACCTCGCTCACCGCCATGCGCGACAGCGTCGACCGCTCTTTCGTGCCTTTCGTGAAGCGCCAGGACAAGGTGGCCGACGACAATATCGCCCGCTTCGAGAGCCTTGCCGCCGGTAAGGCTCCGGCCGATGAGGTGGCGTCGCTCAAAGACCTCCTCCGCCATGCCTATTCATCCGGCATCGCCGACGCCTCGCTCTATAACTCGGTGGCCGCGCGCCCGGCTCCGAAGGTAAGGGTCGCCGTCGAGGAGCCAAACGGCGAGAATACCGTCCAGACCCTCGATGCCTCCTCGCTCCGCTCGCCTGTGAAGGCCTTCGAGAGCATCGACTCCCTCTACGGCGTGCGTGTCAGCCACGACTCGACACGCGCCCTGAGCCCCGACATCATCAAGGCCCTCAACATCTGCATCGTCCCTAATGTCGTGCTCGACACGCTGACCGACACCAAGTTCCGCAGCCAGGCTTATCTCAATGTCACGGGTGCCACAGGCGTCATCAAGAAGGGACAGCGCATCGTTGACCGCGGCGAGATCGTCACTCCCCAGATCTACACCAACCTCAACACATACATCGAGATGCTCGAGACCATGCAGGGGGGCACGCGCAGCACCACTTACTTCATGAGCGGGCAGGCCCTCTACATCCTCACCCTCTTCACGGTGCTCTATCTCTTCCTGGCCCGCTACCGCCAGCGCTTCTTCCACGACCTGCGGAAGATGGTCTTCCTCATGATCTACATCACCCTCTTCGTGGTCTTCTCGATCGTGATGTTCGAGTATGTACCCATGGGGCTATATCTTGTGCCGTATGCGGCGGTGCCTGTGGTGATCATGGTGTTTTTCGACTCCCGCACCGCCATCATCGCCATGCTGATCACCATCCTCCTCTCGGCGATGATCGCCACATTCCAGTTCCAGTTCGTCTACATGGAGTTCGTCACCGGCTTTGTCGCCTCCTTCAGCATCCGCCAGCTGTCGCGGCGCTCGCAACTGCTGCGCACGGCCCTCTTCACCTTCATCTCCTACACCGTCTGCTATTTCATCAGCTGCCTGATCTCGGAGGGCACACTTTCCCAGTTTTCCTGGAGGGTGGTGGGCTTCTACGCCATCAACGCCGTGATCCTCTCATTCGCCTATGTGCTCATCCTCGTGATCGAGAAGGTGTTCGGCTTTACGTCAACAGTCACCCTCGTGGAGCTGAGCGACATCAACAACCCGCTGCTGCGCCGTCTCGCCGAGGAGGCTCCCGGCACCTTCCAGCACTCCATGCAGGTCTCCACCCTCGCCACTGAGGCCGCGCGCGCCATCGGCGCCAACACAATGCTCGTGCGCACCGGAGCCCTCTACCATGACATCGGGAAGCTCGAGAGCCCCGTCTTCTTCACGGAAAACCAGCATGGCGTCAATCCCCACGAGGGTCTCGACCCGGAGGTCAGCGCCCAGAAGATCATCTCACATGTCACCGCAGGCCTCGCCCTCGCCTCAAAGGAGAAGCTCCCGCAGAAAATCAAGGACTTCATAGCCCAGCACCACGGCCGCAGCCTGACAAGGTATTTCTACAACACAGCCGTCAACAACAGCAACGGCAATCCGGTCGACCCCGAGAAGTTCCGCTATCCCGGTCCGGACCCGCAGAGCAGCGAGACCGCTATCCTCATGATGGCCGACGCGGTGGAGGCAGCCTCCCGGAGTCTCAAGGACTACTCGCCGGAGTCGATCAACGCCCTTGTCGACAAGATCATCGACTCCCAGGTGAGCGACGGCCGCTTCAGGGAGTCGCCGATATCCTTCCGTGATGTCGAGACCGTGAAAGACACTTTCAAGAAGCGTCTCGCCACCATATACCATTCGCGTGTGGCTTATCCCGAGGTCCGCAGGGATGTGGCGTCGGCGCCCATGCCCTCCCCGACGCCTGCGGGCGCCCCCGCTGCCGATGTTTCTCCCTCCGTGAAAAACTAAAAGCCTCCGTCGCGTCGTTATAATAATAATCCAATCATTGTCCCGACCATGACCACGACCCTTGTCATACTTAGCATAATGCTGTGGGTGGGAGCCCTCGTGCTTCTTCCCGTGAGGCAGGCCTACGCCCCCTCGCTCTCTTTCCTCGGCCTCGCCCTCCTCTCCTTCGCCAGGACCCCGGCAGGATATCCGGTGCTTCCGGTCAGCAACACCCTCCTTATCGGCTGGCTCTGCATGACGCTCGTGGTCACGCTCGCCACCCTGCTGCAGCCCGCCCCCGTGGTGAGGCAGACACGCGGCATGGCCTATATCATCGGCGGTGCGACGGTTGGTATGGTGGTCGGCCTGCTCGGTTACACGTTCTCCTCTTCGGTCAACGTGCTTTACGGAGTGATGATCGTGGCGACCGTCGTGGGCATCTTCTTCGGGTTCCTCCTCTATTCCCGCACTCCCGACGGGCGCCCGGTGGGCATCTCTTCCGGGCATTTCTTCCATTACCTTCTGGCCAAGGGTTTCCCTGTGGCCATCACCGTGATGCAGATAGGCGTTGCCCTCGTGCTGCTGATCGCAGTAAATAATGTCAACCTGATATGACCACTCTCTATAATCGTCTCAGAACCGCCGTTCTGGCGCTTGCCGCCCTTGTGGCCGCCGCCGGCACTCCATGCCTCGCGCAGGCCACCCCTCCCAATTCCGATAACGGCAACAAACGGAAAATCACCGTAGAGAAACCGGACCTCGAGCTCATACGCCGTCAGACACTCGACCCCGCCAGCAAGATGTATTTCCCACGTCTCATGGAGAAATACAACCGCAACGACACGACGATGACCAACGAGGAATACCGTAGTTTCTACCTCGGATATATGTTTCAGGAGGACTACGATCCTTACCGGACCTCCCCGTATTCCGGCCTTACCGACGAGCTCCGCATGAAGACCAGCCACACCAAGGAGGAAATAGACACCATACGCAAGTATGCCGAGCTCTCCCTGCGCGACAATCCGTTCGACCTGCGCCAGATGTCGTTTCTCGTGCATGTGCTCAAGGAGAAGCGCAAGGACATGAGCGCCAAAATCTGGGAATACCGACTCGAGCACCTGCTCGGAGCCATCAAGAGCACCGGCACCGGAGAGGACGTGGAGAACGCCTGGTATGTGATATATCCCATGCACGAATACGACATGGTGCAGCTCCTCGGCTACGAGGCCGTCGACGCCGAGTTTATCGAGCCTGGCTACGACCATCTTCTGGTCAGGCCCGAGGAGGAGACGGCACGCCGCCTGCGCGACAAGACGGCATCGGGGTTCTACTTCAACCTGATGGTGCCCCAGGAGCAGTATGTGCTCAAACATCCGGAGGCTGTGGCCGAGGAGGTCGAGGCTGCGGCTCCAGGAGCCGACGGCCCTGAAGAAGCCGGAGAAACAGAAGAGGTGGAGGCCGCCGATGAAGTGCCTGCCGAGTAAGACCCGCGACTGACTGCTAATGAGAAAACCAAAAAACTGAAATAGATATGGAAAACAAACGTGAACAGGTGGAGCCCGGCAAGTTCGTGGCTTACTCCTACCGGCTCTACAACGATGCCGACAACTCCCTGCTTTTCGAGACTCCCGCCGGCGAGCCCGACGTCATGGTCTTCGGCGTGAGCCATGAGATCATACCCGGCCTCACAGCTACCCTCAAGGGCCTTTCGGCCGGCGATAGGTTCGGCGTCACCCTTCCTCCGGAGGCCGCTTTCGGTCCCCGCATGGAAGACTATGTCCTCACTCTCGACCGCGACATCTTCGAGCGCGACGGCGAGATGCCCGAGGAGGTGAAGGCAGGTGCCCGTCTTCCGATGATGACCCAGGAGGGCTACCGTGTGGAGGGCGTGGTCACAGCCATCGGCGACAAGGTGACTATGGACTTCAACCATCCCTTCGCCGGCCTCACCGTGAGGTATGAGGGCACCGTCGACGAGGTGCGTGACGCCACTCCCGAAGAGCTCACCCCCACTTCCGGATGCTGCGGCGGTTGCCATGGCGGCGACTGCGGGTCCTCCTCCGACTGCGGCGGCGGTTCCTGCGGCGACGGATGCGGCGGCGGCTCATGCTGCAAGTGATTTCTATCCCTTAATATTAATCTATCCCTTAATATTAATAAGACTAATCGATCCACTATGAACCGACACTTAACCCGGTTTCTTACCCTGTCGGCGGCATTGGCTTCTGTATCGGCGGCCTGGGCCATCCCGGCGAAAAGAGGAGTGCTCGAGGTGCCTCTGCGCGACGGCACCACTCTGAGCGTCACTCTCGGAGGCGACGAGCGCTTCCATCAGTATTTCACCGAAGACGGTTTCCCTCTCATTGAGAAAGACGGCCTCTTCTATTATTGCGACATCACACCCGAGGGCGACCTCGTGGAGTCGGGGCTGCGTGCCATGCCCCTTGCCTCGCGCGGGGCTGCCGAGAAAGCATTCCTCGCCGGAGTAGACAGGACAGGTCTCGAGTCGCGCGTGTCGGCACGTGCCCGCAAGGCGTTCGCAGCGCAGCCGGCTGCCGCTCCACGTCATCTCCCTTCGCGTGAGCAAGGCGACACTCCCGACGGCCCTCCCTACGAGAAGGGCTACGGCCTCTTCCCGGCTGAACGAGGCAATGCCTTCCCGGCATACGGCGACCAGAAAGGACTTGTAGTGATAGTGGAATACGCCGACGTGAAGTTCACCCTCGACGACCCATACGACTATTTCAACCGCATGCTCAATGAGGAGGGATTCTCCGACTACGGCGCCACCGGCTGCGCCGCGGAGTATTTCCGCCTCAATTCCTCCGGCGCTTTCCGTCCGCAGTTCGATGTCTACGGCCCCGTGACGCTGCCGCGCAACCGCGACTACTACGGCGGCAACAATATGTTTAACAACGATTCCAATCCCCAGATGATGGTAGTGCACGCCCTCGACATCCTTGACCCGGAGGTCGACTTCTCGCAGTATGACCGCGACGGCGACGGATATATCGACAATGTATTCGTGTTCTACGCAGGTGGCGGAGAGGCCACGGGTGCCGGAGCCAACACCGTGTGGCCCCACAGCTGGGACCTCTCGAGCGGCGGCGCGGCCGGCCACGTCTACGACGGTGTCGAGGCCGAGCATTATGCCTGCACCAACGAGTGGGTACACGACCGCCCCGACGGTGTCGGCACGTTCATCCATGAGTTCAGCCATGTGATGGGGCTGCCCGACCTGTATGCCACATCCTATACAGGAGCGTTCACTCCCGGTGCATGGTCGGCGATGGATTATGGCCCCTACAACAACGACGGCATGACGCCTCCCCTCTACAGCGCTTTCGAGCGCTATGCCCTCGGCTGGATGGAACCCCGCGAGATCTCATGCGCCCTGTCGGCCACTCTCGAGCCGATAGGCTCCAACGCAGCCGGCATTATCCGTACGGAGAAGGATACTGAATTCTTCCTCATCGAAAACCGTCAGCAGACGGGCTGGGACTCTTTCATCCCGGGTCACGGCATGCTTGTGTGGCATGTCGATTACGATTCCTACATCTGGGCCTCGAATACCGTCAACAATACTCCGGGGCGTCAGTATGTGGATATCGAGGAGGCCGACGGCACAGCCACTGAAGGCTCACGCGACGGCGACGCCTTCCCCGGCACTTCCAAAGCCACGTCGTTCACCTCCGAGACAAGACCGGCGATGGTGACGTGGGACGGTGTCGCCATCGACCTCCCCGTGACGGATATCGCAGAGACGGCCGACGGCATCATCACATTCAATGTCCTCGGCGGCACCGAGGGTGAGGTGCCTGATATGGAGGCGCCTGAGATCCTCGAGGTCAATGCCGACTATTTCGTGATCTCATGGCCCACGGTCGGAGCCTTCAGCCACTCGGTATCGGTATATACACGCGATGACGACGGGACGCCGGCATATGTGGAAGGCTACCACAACAGGCTCGTGTCTGACGAGATTTCCCACAAGGTGACGGGACTCAAGCCCAAGACCACCTATTACTATGTGGTCAGCGTCTCCGACGGCTGGCACTCCGGCCTTCCCTGCGAAGAGGGCTCGGTGGTCACTATCGACTATAACCTCAGCTACTATGACGTGGTGGCAGCTGACGCCACCGACATCTACGGCGACTGCTTCACTGCCAACTGGAGCGCCCTTGACGGAGCTTCCGGATATCTTGTGAGCGTGAGGCGCTGCGACCCTATTGCCCCTTATCTCGATTTCTGCGATTTCGCCGACGAACTAAGGTTGCCCGGGGGATGGCGCACTTCTGCGACGAGAACCTATTCCACACATGAATACAGCGGAGAGAATCCTCCCTCGCTCCGCGTGGCCAAGGATGGCGACTTCATCGGCTCGCCCGACTATCTCCAGTATGTCAGCCATATCTCCTTCTGGCATCGCGGAAATGCCACGACCGGCAAGGAGTCGATTGTAGTGGAGTCGCTCACAGGCGACACCCCCGAGGAGATCTACAGGGTGCCGGTGACAGACGTTGCCGGAGGCACCGTCACTGAGCTTGATGTTCCGGAGGGAGTCCTGGCGTTCAGGCTTCGCCTTGACAAGAACGGCGGCAAGGGAGCTGTAGCGATCGATGATATCAAGGTCACCTATGGCATGCAGTATGACTACACCATGCTGCCGGAATACGACTCACTGAATGTGGGCGACGTATGTTCCCGCAGAATCGACGGGTTGCTTCCGGAGACGGAATACGCCTATATGGTGCAGGCCACCGACGGCGCATTCTTCAGCGGCGAGTCGCAGTGGATCGGCGTCAAGACCACCACGGGCAGCGGTGTCTCCAGTGTTGATGCCAATCGTCAGGCGCTTGTCTTCAGCGGCATGACGGCCCGTGTCGACGGCAGCTATACGATCGATGTGATCAATGTTGCCGGCGTCAGGGTATGCTCCGGTCGCGGAAGCGTGGTCTTCCCCTCCGCCGGGCTGTATATCGTCAGTGTGCCGGAGCTCGGCATCACCCTCAGATACATCGCCCGATAATCCCCGATAATTTCCGATATCTATAAAGAAGGGCCCGCGACTGACTCGCGGGCCCTTCCTAAAGGTATTCGGGTGGTGTCAGTCGGTGAGGCTGGCGGGGAGCGTCGGCATGGCTCCGTTGCGTGTGCAGACGAAAGCCGAGGTCTCCACTGCCTTGGCGTGGGCCTCTTCCACCGGTTTCCCTTTGAGGAGGCTGGCTATGAAGGCGGCCGTAAACGAGTCGCCGGCTCCCACGGTGTCGGCCACTTCCACCTTCGGCGTGGGCCGAAACGACACGTGTCCCGGGGTGAAGACATAGCTGCCGTTGATGCCGCACGTCAGGATCAGCATCCGCAGATTGTATTTTCCGAGCAGGATCCAGCACTTGTCCTGGAGGTCGATGCCCGGATAGCCGAACATGCGGCTCACGGCCACAAGCTCCTCGTCGTTTATCTTAAGGATGTTGCATCGCGTCATCGAGTCGCAGAGCGTCTCCTTCGTATAGAATCCCTGGCGGAGGTTGACGTCAAACACCACCAGCGTGTCGTCGCGCCTCGGCATGGCGTCGAGAAACGCGCCGATGGTCTCGCGCGACACCACGTTGCGCTGGGCCAGCGAGCCGAAACATACGGCTCTTGTCTTGCGGGCCAGCTCCTCGAGGGCATCCGTGTAGGGGATGTTGTCCCAGGCCACATTCTCCTTGATGTCGTATTGCGGGATGCCGGCCTGGTCGATCTCCACCTGCACCGTGCCGGTGGGATAGGGCACCTCCGCGATCAGCTGGTTGAGTCCCTTCGATGTGAAATTCTCCACTATCTCCTTGCCGAGGGGGTCGGCGCCGACGGCGCTCACCACGCAGCTCGGAAGCCCGAACTGGCTCACATGGTATGCGAAATTGGCGGGCGCACCGCCTATCTTCTTTCCTTCGGGAAGCACGTCCCACAGTGCCTCTCCCATTCCTACTACATAGTCTTTCATGACGTATATCCGTTGTTTTGTCGATTTATCACTTTTTGATTTTTAAGGTATAATAGAGCAGATATACCACCCCGGCCGTCATTACGGCCACGGCTCCCGACTGCCCTGCGGCATCGGCGGCGAAACCCATCGCGAGGGGGAAGACCGTGCCTCCGAAGAGCCCCATGATCATGAGGCCCGAGACCTCGTTCCTCTCCTTTGGCGAATAGATGAGCGCCTGGGAGAAAACGATCGAGAAAACGTTGGAGTTTCCGAATCCGATGAGCGCGAGCGCCGTGTAGATGGCAGGGAGTGTGTCGCAGACGAAGAGCATCCCCATGGCCGCGAGCATCATCGCCACGCTGATGGCGAGGAATATCTTCTGCGACATGGCCCGGAGTATGAACGCTCCGAGAAGGCATCCGGCCGTGCGGAATATGAAATACACGCTGGTGGCGAATCCCGCTTCCTCGAGAGGCAGCCCGAGGCGCTCCATGATGATTTTCGGGGCTGTGGTATTGGTGCCCACGTCTATCCCGACATGACACATGATGCCGAGGAAGCAGAGGAGTATGAACGGGCGTCCGAGCAGGCTGAGGCATTCACTGATGCCCGAAGCCCTGTCGGGACGTTCCTCTTCGATGGGGGTGGCGCCCAGAGCCGATATGGCAAGGAAGCTGACGATGGCGTAGATCGCGAAGAGTGAGCGCCAGCCCAGTCCGAAGGTGGGCAGATAGGTGGTGGCTCCCCATGCCGCGATGATGGGCGCCAGGAAGGAGGCTATGGCCTTCACAAACTGTCCGAATGTCAGCGTCGAGGCGAGCCGGTCGCTGCTGATGAGGTTGGTCACCAGTGGATTGAGCGAGGTCTGCATCACGGCGTTGCCGATGCCGAGCAGGGAGAAGGAGACGAGCATCACCACGTAGCTGTCGCCCGATAGGGGGATGAGGAGCGACAGGGCGGTGATGGCGAGGCTTATGAGCACTGTCCGCTTGCGTCCGATACGGTTCATAAGCATGCCTGTGGGAACTGAGAAAATCAGAAACCAGAAGAATACGAGCGACGGGAAGAGGTTGGCCTGGGTGTCGGTGAGCGACAGGTCTTTCTGCACGTAGTTGGAAGCGGTGCCCACGAGGTCTACGAATCCCATGGCGAAGAAGCATAGCATCACCGGCAGAATCTGAATCAGGGCCGATTTGCGGTCTCTGGCGATAGTCTGTGTCATCATGTTGGTAGGGGAGATGTTGTTATTTCGTTTTCAGTGAGTATATTTTCAGGTTTTCGAGTTTTGCCTTTCCTCCGGTTGCGGAGATACGCAGGGTGGTGTAGGGATCCTCGGGAAACACGAGGTTGGTCATCACGAACTTTCCGTCGTTGCCGAAAAGCTCTATGCTTGAGCGGTCGATGAAGACGCGCAGCTTGATTTTCCCGTTGTCCTCGCGTGTGGGAGCCACGGTCACAGCCGGAAAGCTCTCGCTGAAGTCCACGATGCCGCTGCGGGTGCGGTCCATCGACATGGTGCGGTCAGAGGCGTTGTAGGTCATCGTCACCCGGTTGCCGGTGCTGTTGGATAGGGTGAGGGTCAGCGCGTCGGCGTCGCGGGCGTTGAGCGTGGCCTCGATCTCGCATATGCCGCCGTTCTGTTTCGGAAGTGGGAACTCGCGTGCCTTTCCGCCGCGACACGTTTCTAGCGTTGGCCGTTGTCTTGCCGCGCAGTGCGAGGAGCTCGGGCGAGGGTGCGCTCGAGGCGTAGGTCTGGCCGTCGTCGCCGGGGAAGAGGCCGATCTCGCGGGGCAGCGTGTTGGCGCTGCGGTATTGCATCGTGGGCACGTCGGCCGCATACTGCCAGTTGCTCATCCATCCGATAGCCGTGCGGCGCCCCTCCGGCGCTCCGCTCCAGCTCACAAGCGCGTAGTTGTCTTTGCCGTAGTCGAGCCATTTGGTGGCTATCTTTCCGGTTGCGTCGGTATCGGCCTTGAAGGTGTGGCCGTCCCAGTCGCCGGTGAAATACTGTATGCCTGATCCGCCGAAGGGCCCTCCCGGATTGATGTTGCAGATCAATACCCATTTCTTCTCTCCGGTGCCCTCTACGGGGAGCTCGAAGAGGTCGGGACATTCCCACACCCCGTCCTGCGCGCCCTCGCCCTTGCCGAATCCGCTCTGGAGAGTCCAGTCCTTAAGGTCGGGAGATGTGAAGAAGAGCATCTCGCGGTCGAGGGCGTGGGCCAGCACGAGGTTCCATTCATTGGTCGCGGGGTTCCAGAACATATTCGGGTCTCTGGCCTCGCTTTCGAGAGTGAGCACGGGATTGGCGTGATAGACCTCGAATGTCGTGCCGTTGTCGCGGCTCGCGGCCATGCTCTGCATCTGGCTGGTGCCGGCCGAGGTATAGAGGGCTATCACGGCGTCCTTGCCGTAGCCGGCGGTGCCTTTGGTGTCCACCACGCAGCTGCCGCTGAATATCGAGCCCAGTCCGTCGGGGCGCAGCGCCACCGGCTCATGCTTCCAGTCCGCGAGGTCGGTGGAGGTGGAGTGTCCCCAGCTCATGTTCTGCCATTTCGACCCGTAGGGATTGTATTGATAGTAAAGGTGCCATACACCGTCCTTGTAGAACATGCCGTTGGGGTCGTTCATCCATCCGTAACGGGGGGTGTGGTGATAGGCCGGGCGGTATTTCGTTTCCCGGTCGGATGTGTCGGCGGTGTCGGTCAGTGTGATGCCTTTCCAGCACACGTCCTCTTTTGCCTCGCGCACTGATCCGCGTCCCTGAGGCGTCACTACGTCGAGGATCACGTGCTTCCCTTTATATGGCGTCAGGTCGAAGGGCACCGTATAGTCGGTCTTCGTCTTCGCGAGACGCACGTATATGGTCTCGGCGATTTTTCCGTCGGCGAGGATGTTGATGCGGGCGTCGTCTTCCGACTCCTGCACGGGGAGCATCAGGTATCCCGGCTGCCCGTCTACCCTCACCAGAGTGTTGCTGACTCCGAGGTGGTCGATTTCGATGCCTTCCTCAGCGTGGAGTATTGCCGCCGGAGCCATCAGCAGCGCGCCGGCTGTCGCGATGCCCTTCAATCCGTTTTGTATGTGTTTCATGTCGTGTGGTGTTTTTGTGGTTGGTCCGATGTCGCGTCATGTCATCGGCCGCCGTTTCTGTTAGGCGTCACAAAACTACAACAATCCCTGCTTTCGTGATGTGAAATTTCGTGCAATTCGTATTATTAATGTTGCAAAGCCCGATATTTAATGCTTTTTGCACTGTATTTTATGGAATTATGAGTAATTTTGTGGCGCCCTTGTGAAAAAGACGGGTATATCATGGATGTAAATAAATTGCGGATACCGATATTTTTGATGGTGGTCGTGCCGCTGCTCATCGCGGGTTGCGGCAGGGAGAAGGTCTATAGGATAGGTGTGTCTCAGTGCAGTCAGGACGACTGGCGCACCAAAATGAACGACGAGATAGAGCGTGAGATGATGTTTCATGAAGACGCCGAGGTCGAGATCCGCTCGGCCGACGACGACAACGGACGCCAGATCGCCGACATCCGTTATTTCGTCGACAACGGCTTCGACATCATAATAGTGTCGCCCAACGAGGCGGCGCCCCTCACTCCGGTGGTGCGCGAGGTGTATGAGGGGGGGATGCCGGTGATCATCTTCGACCGCAATGTCACCGACTCCAGCTATACGGCCCGCATCGGCGTCGACGACGAGGGCCTCGGCCGCTCGGCCGCCCACTACGCCCTTCATCTCAAGGGCCCCGGCGCCAGGGCCGTGGAGATCTACGGTCTTCCCGGCTCCACTCCGGCCGAGGGACGGCATAAGGGATTCATCGGGGAGTTCGCAAAGGGAGGGGGAGTGCTCGCCGCAAGTATTCCGGGCAACTGGAACAAGGAAGACGCCATGCCGGCGCTTGACTCCATGCTCAGAAGCCGTGACGACATAGGGCTGATATTCGCCCACAACGACCGCATGGCGATCGGAGCCTCCGAGGTGGCACGGCGTCTCGGGCGCGACGACATAAAGATAATCGGCATCGACGCGGCTCCAAATATAGGAATACAGGCCGTGGCCGACAGCGTGATCGACGCGACGTTTCTCTATCCCACCGAGGGGCACCGCCTCATCCGCACCGCGCTCGCCATCCTCAAGGGTGAGCCTTACGAGCGCGAGATCATACTGCCTGTATCCTCGGCGGTAGACCTCAGCAACGCCGATGTGCTCCTGCTCCAGAACGAGACCCTCAAGGAGGAGACCGGCAAGATGAAATTCCTCAAAGGGCGCATCGACGACTACTGGGCGCGGTATTCCTCCCAGACATCGCTCTTCTACGCGAGCATCGCCATCATCGTGCTTCTGTTCGGCGTGGTTTTCCTTATCCTGCGTGTCTTCTGGCAGCATAAGCGTCATCAGGAGACCCTCATGAGGCAGAACCGTGAGCTTGAGGAGCAGCGCGACAGGCAGAAGCAACTCAACGAGCGCCTCCGGGAGGCCACCCGGTCGAAACTGATGTTCTTCACCAATGTCTCCCACGACCTGCGAACTCCGCTCACCCTCATCTCCGAACCGGTGGCCCAGCTCGCCGCCGCCTCCAACCTCACTCCTCAGCAGCACACCCTTATGAAGATTGCCGACAAGAATGTCAGGATACTCCAGCGCCTCATCAACCAGATCCTCGATTTCCGGAAATACGAGAACGGGCACCTCGACCTCCATCTCGCGGAGATCGACTTCGGAAAGTCCCTCTCCGACTGGATGGAGTCGTTCTATTCCATCGCCCGAAAGCGCGACATCTCGCTGACGCTCGAGACTCCCTCCGACGGAAAGACGATATCGCTTTCGGTCGATGTCGAGAAGATGGAGAGGGTGTTTTTCAATCTGCTCTCCAACGCTTTCAAATATACTCCCGACAACGGCGCCATCACCGTGAGCTACCGTGAGGAGGGCAGCAATCTGATTATGAGTGTGGCCGACACCGGCTGCGGCATCAGCGGCCGTGACCTCGGCAATATCTTCGACCGCTTCTTCCAGGTCGACCGCATCCATCCCAAGGGCTCCGGCATCGGGCTCTCCCTCACCAAGGCCTTCGTGGAGCTGCACGGAGGCAGGATAGAGGTGGAGAGCGAGCCAGACAAGGGGTCTGTATTCACAGTGACGCTTCCGGTCATACACACAGTGACGCCTGCCGGCGTTCCCGGCAAATCGATATCGGGAAGCGATGTGGAGGCAGAGCTCGACGATGTGGAGGCCGACATCGCTTTCAGCGACGACCGTCCCCTCGTGCTTGTCATCGACGACAACCGCGACATCCGGCAGCTCGTGGGCGAGATCCTCTCCTCCGACTACAATGTGCTGACGGCCTCTGACGGCGCGGCGGGCATCAGGAAGGCCATGAAATACGTTCCCGACCTTGTGGTCTGCGATGTGATGATGCCTGTGATGGACGGCCTCGAATGCTGCCGGCGGCTTAAGGAGGAGGTCACCACCTCCCATGTGCCGGTGCTGATGCTCACGGCCTGCTCCATGGACGAGCAGCGCGTGCAGGGCTACGACAGCGGTGCCGACGGCTACATGTCGAAGCCGTTCAGCGCCGGCGTGCTGAGGGCACGCTGCGCCAGCCTCATCGCCAACCGCAGGCGCATAAAGAAGCTATGGCTCTCCGGGACTCCACGCAAAGCGGAGGAGAAAGCGCCCGAAAAGGGAGCCGGCGGCAGGCAGAAGCTTCCGGCATCCGACATCGACAATGAATTCTACACCCGTTTTCTCGACATCTTCCGGGAGGAGATGGGCAATTCGGAGCTCAGCGTCGACTCCCTCGCCTCGAGGATGGGGCTCGAGCGTACCCAGTTCTACCGCAAGATAAAGGCGCTCACCAACTATTCCCCGGTGGAGCTCATGCGCAATCTGCGTCTGCGGCAGGCCCGCCAGCTCCTCATGTCGTCGGAGAAATCGGTCAGTGAGATTGCCTACGAGGTGGGCTTCTCGACTCCGGCCTATTTCACCAAGTGCTACCGTGAGGCCTACGGCGAGACTCCGACCGAGACGCGCGGTAAAGTCAAGGGATAGACAGGTATCCTGACTCCCTCCATGCGGAGCCTGCGATATATGTTGCGAAGAGTAGCATTAATCGTGCATCATCCGGTTTGTGATAGGTGATGCACGATTCTTTATATATTGAAACACAGTGGGTCGCTAATTTTGCACCAGAAATTTTAACCAAAACTACTGACAACATGAAAACATCAATCCTCACTGCAATCATGTTCCTGGCGATGACATTCGCCGCGCATGCGCAGAACATCACAGTGCATGGCACGGTGCTCTCGAAGACCGACGACGAGCCTCTGATCGGCGCCTCGGTGCTCTGCAGCGACACCCACGCCGGAGCCGCCACCGACATCGACGGCAATTTCGAGATCTCCGTGCCCGAGGGCGCCTTGCTGAAGGTGTCGTATGTCGGCTTCAACACCGTCGAGGTGAAGGCCGCTCCCGAGCTTACAATCTACCTCTCCGAAAACACCGAGCTCCTCGACGAGGTGGTGGTGATGGGTTACCAGACCATGAAGAAGGCCGACCTCACAGGCGCGGTATCCGTGGTCTCTACAGATGAGCTGTCGACATCGGCCGACACCGACCCGATGCGTGCCCTTCAGGGCAAGGTGCCCGGCATGACAATCTCCGCCGACGGTTCCCCGAGCGGCACCGGCTCCGTGAGGATCCGGGGCATCGGCTCATTCAACGCCTCTCAGGATCCACTCTTCGTGATCGACGGCGTGCCAACGACAGCCACGCTCAATTCGCTCAACATGAACGATATCGAGAGCATGCAGGTGCTCAAGGACGCCGCTTCCGCATCCATCTACGGCTCGCGTGCCGCCAACGGCGTGATCATCATCACCACCAAGAAAGGCAAGAACTCGCAGAACCATAAGGTGAACGTCAGCTTCCAGGCCAACCTCACCGCGCAGTTCTATTCCTCGCAGTCTACAATGAAACTCCTCAACACTCCCGGTTATGCCACCGCAATGGCCCAGGCCGCTCTCAACGACGGCATCGACCCCGTGGCCTACGCTTCCGGCTACGGCCTCAACCTCAACGCCTCTGCCGGATATCCCATCTCCGTCTACGATATCAATAGTGGTAAGTATGTGAATTATACCGTCAACGGCTTCTACGACGGCTACATCAACGCCAGGCGCACGATGCTTATGTCTGACACCGACTGGCTTCATGAGATCTCGCGCACCGGCTTCTCCCAGAGCTACGACGCCTCCGTCTCTACCGCCACCGATAAGGCAACCGCGTTCTTCTCCCTAGGCTACCGACGCAATGACGGTATCCTCAGGGACACCCATTTCGAGAACCTCTCCGCCAGGATGAACTCCTCGTTCAATATCTCGCCCGTGGTGACGGTAGGGGAGAACTTCACCCTCACCTACACCGACCAGGTGGACTGTCATCCTATGGAGAACGCCCTCAAGATGCCTTCAACGGTGCCTGTCTATGAGACCGACGGCGTGACTTTCGGCGGCCCTGTCGGCAGCATGGCCGACCGCCAGAACCCTCTTCGCGAGCTCGTTTTCAACAAAGACAACGCTCTCGACGTGTGGCGACTCTTCGGCAATGCATATATCGACATCAAGCCGGTGAAGGGTCTCGTGCTCCGCTCGAATTTCGGCCTTGACTACGATGCCGCGTTCATCCACTCCTACAACTATACCTTCCACAGCGACATAGTAAACAACGATACCAACTCCACGACCCTCTCCCAGGCCAACGACACAAAGTGGACATGGTCGAACACCGCCAACTACAATTTCTCGATCCGCGACGACCACGACTTCACGGTCCTTGCCGGTATGGAGCTCTTCCGCCAGAGCCGTATCGACTTCTCGGCCTACAATGAGAACTATGACATAGAGACACCCGACTATATGTATCCCGACGCTTCCTCAGGTGTGGAGCGCGCCACCGGCAACAAGTCGGCCTATGCCCTTGTGTCCTTCTTCGGCAAGCTCGACTACAACTGGCGCAACCTTCTCCTTGCCTCCTTCACCATCCGCCGCGACGGATCCTCACGCTTCGGCAGCAACAACCGCTACGGTACTTTCCCCGCCGCCTCACTCGGATACCGTATTTCCGAGAACCTCAAGGCTTCCTGGATCGACGACCTCAAACTCCGCCTCTCATGGGGTAAGACCGGCAACCAGGCAATATCGAATACAGCCCGCTACGCCCTCTATGTTGCCGACTATGGCAACGACCGCGTGACATCCACGGCCTACGACCTCCTGCTTCAGCAGAGCGGAATATTCCCTTCAGGCTATCTCGCAAGCCAGACGGCAAATCCCAACCTCAAATGGGAGACTACAATCCAATATAACGCCGGCATCGATTTCAGCCTCTTCCGCTCACGCCTTTTCGGCTCCGTCGACGGATATATCAAGGATGTCAAGGATATGCTTATCACTCCCGCATATCTCGGCTCTATGGGCGAGGGTGGCGCCTCATGGCTCAACGGCCCGTCGCTCCGCAATGTAGGAATGGAGTTCCTCGTGGGATGGCGCGACAATCTCGCCTGCGGCCTCGACTACAAGGTGAGCCTCAACGCCGACTTCTTCCGCAACAAGGTGACCTACCTCCCCGCAACAGCCACCGGCTCCTATGCCCACACCACCACCCAGAACCTCGTGGAGTCCGGGCGCCCCTACGGCTCAATCGTGGGATATGTCTTCGACGGCCTCTTCCAGAACAGAGCCGAGGTGGAGGGCTACGGTCAGGAGAACGCCCGTGTTGGCGGTATGCGCTATGCCGACCTCAACGGCGACGGCGTGATCACTCCCGACGACCAGACATGGATCTTCAATCCGGTGCCCGACCTCTCTTTCGGCCTTAATGTCGAGCTCAACTATAAGAACTTCGACTTCCAGATGTTCTGGCAAGGTGTGTTAGGGCAGGATGTCTACAACAATCAGAAATTCCAGAACGATTTCTGGAGCGTGACAGACGCCGGCAGCAACAAGGGCGTCAGAGTGCTTGATGCATGGCTTCCTGATGTCAACACCAAGTCGACGATTCCTATGCTTACCACCAACAACACAGGCGACGAGGGACGGACTTCCTCATATTTCGTGGAAAACGGCGCCTATGCCAAGCTCCGCACTCTTCAGATCGGCTATTCCTTCCCCGAGAGCGTGATTTCCAGGCTCCGTATGTCGAGGCTCCGCCTCTATCTCTCCGGCCAGAACCTGCTCACCATCAAGAGCAGCAGCCTTACTTGCTCCGATCCCGAAAATCCCAACTGGGCCTATCCTATACCGACATCCTTCTCTTTCGGTGTCCAGGTGGATTTTTAATCTCTCTTCACTTTATATTATCTGCAACCAAACAATTCTTATCAATCAATGATGACTATGAAATCTCTCAAGATATGCGCGATGTCGCTGCTGGCCCTCTCGACCGTCTCATGCAACGATTTTATCGACGTGCCTCCCACGGGCGTGATCGACGGCGAGCTCGCCTACTCGCAGCCCGACAAGATGGTCAACGCTGCCTACGCCTCGCTCGGCGACTGCTGGTTTGAATATCCCTTCAATCTCTGGCCTTACGGCGACCTCGGCAGCGACGACTGTCTCAAAGGTGGCGGTGGCACCACCGACACCGGCTACCACCCCATGGAGATATGGTCGACGCTCACGTCGACGCCGGGTGAGCTCGACCAGCTCTGGTATCGGCTTTACTGCAACATATCCCGCTGCAACCGTGCCCTCGTCGCCCTCGATGAGTATGGAGTGGAGAAACTCGGTGCCGAGACGGCCGCGCAGCGTGTCGGCGAAGTCCATTTCCTCCGGGGCCACAGCTATTTCAAGCTTCTCACGATGTTCCGCCAGATTCCCTGGATCGACGAGGAGGTGTTTGTCAACAATGCACAGGAGCAGACGCCCAACAACCAATTCTCCTACTCCGAGCTCTGGCAGAAGGTAATCCATGAGTTCGAGCTTGCCTACGAGTCCCTCCCCGACAATCCTGACGACGGTGCCGGACGCGCCAACCGTATAGCGGCTGCCGCATATCTCGCCAAGTGCTACCTCACCATCGCCTGGGGCGACGGCTACGAGGCTACCGACGGTGTTGATTTCATCAATGCCGACTATATGAGGAAAGTGGTGGAATACACAGAGGTGGTGCGTAAGTCGCGCTTCGGATATCTTGAGGATTACGGCGACATCTTCCTGCCCGAATACAAGAACAGCAAGGAATCGGTCTTCGCGGTCCAGACGTCCGCCTATACCGATGACAACACCCGTTTCGGCCGTGCCAACTGGTCCAATACCCTCAACGGCTGCTGGGGCATGTGGTCGTGCGGATGGGATTTCCATAAGCCCTCGCAGAATCTGGTCAACGCCTTCAAGACCCGTGACGGTCTGCCCATGTTTGATGACTATGCCGATACCGACGAATATCCCGTCAACGGAAAGCCCACGCCTCAGAAATGGGACCCTCGCCTCTTCCACACCGTGGGTATGCCTACGTTTCCCTATAAGTATGAGGCCGAATATACTATGACGCTCGAGAACTCGCGCACTCCCAACACTTATGGCTACTACACCTCGCTCAAGGATGTGCCGCAGCGTAGCGCCGGCGAGACATTCGAGGGCTCATGGCAGGCGTTTGCAATGAACGATTATGTGTTCCGCTACACAGACGTGATGCTCATGCGTGCCGAGGCACTCATTGAGCTCGGTCAGCTCGACGAGGCCCGCTCCATCATCAACGAGATACGCACACGCGCTGCAAACTCGATCGACAAGCATATCTCATACGCCGCCGACTTCTGCGAGATCAAGCCTTACCCGGCCACATATTTCGCCGATAAGGAGAAGGCACGCGTCTGCCTGCGCTGGGAGCGCCGTCTGGAGATGGCCATGGAGAGCAGCCGCTATTTCGACCTCCGCAGATGGGGCATCGCTTCCACGGTGCTAAACGCCTACTTCTCGCTGGAGCAGAACTCTGAATACGAGGGTACGCATTACGGCCAGTATTACCGCGACGCCCACTACACTCCCGGCAAGAATGAGTTCTATCCCATCCCATACAATCAGCTTTATTACGTTCCGGACCTCTACGTGCAGAACCGTGGCTACAACTGACGCAGCCTGTAAAAGATGTGCCCCGCGACCCAGGTCGCGGGGCACATCTTTTACAGACTGCGTCGATTTAGTTTCAGAGATTTCTGTGACCAGCGTGATTTATGGCGGGTTTTTTCGTTGATTCATGTGTCTAGTCCTGAAAAATCTTGACTAAAAAGTTAAAGATTTTAACGGACAATGAGTGAAGAAATCAAAAAAATC
>CANQRV010000039.1 GCA_947626355.1 uncultured Muribaculaceae bacterium | reverse complement strand
ATGGTACTGCGAAAGCGGGAGAGTAGGTAATCGCCACCTTAACCGAAAGGGTCTGCGCAAGCAGACCCTTTTCTTTTATAGCTGTGATAAACCCGGCCCGTAGGGACGCTTTTCATTAGCTTGTGGCTCGGCGGAGGAAGCTCATGAAGGTGTCAAGCAGATCACGGAGGGCGGTGAGAGCGTTGCGCGTCTGGGTGTCGTAGAGCGTGCCGCTCATGGCATTGTTGTCGAGCTTCCCCTGCAATGCCCCGGAAACCCCTGATACGTCCTCCAGCATCTTGAGCTGAATCTCAAGGAGCTCTCCGATGCCGACCTTGGTGGAATTGCTGCTGATCTGCTGGGGCACAGGTGTGCCGGGGCGGGGAGTATAAAGTATCACCCCGTTGTGGCGGCTCCATTCATCCACCACCGTTTCGAGAACCATCCCGGCCGGCAATGCGTCCTCCGGAAAGAGGAGCACCCCTTTGGCCGATGCCCTGATCACCCAGTCGTAGAGAGTGATCAGCCGGTTGGTATATCTCTGCTGGTCGATCAGGTCTCCCACAAAAGAATGCACTTCTCCGTCGATGAAGGGATAGGCAGTAAACACATATGGATGTGAGCCATTTTCCAAAGGACTGCGCCCGCTTGCGAGAATCCGTCCCTCGGGAGTGAAGAAATAGTAATGCCAGCGGTCTTCGATACGCCAGCCAATGTTGCAGCCGGGAGCTTTCGGTCGGCTTGAGCCACGCCCTCCGTCCTCCAACCGCACGCTGCCTCTCCGTGGATCATGAATTATGAATTGAGGGCGACGCTCACGCCGCCATACCTCATAGACCCGGCAGCGATCGCTTTCCGATGGCGGATAGAGTGAGCACAGCACCGCATAGTCGCGCGAATTGCGGGCGAAGGCATGCGTCAGCTCCTCAAACGGGATATTGTGGCATTCCCCGACAAGCGTCATGTCGGCGCCCGTCGGGTCGCGTGCATACGGGTCGTAGAAGAAAGAGGCCGGCGACACGTAGTCGATGCCATTGTTGTCACTGTCATGTGACTTGCGGCGCCGATAGACGGCCACGCCGCCGATAAGGAATTCCTCCATCGTGCGTGCATGTAGCTCGCGCAGGGCGATATCGTGGCTTACGCTGTCGCCCTGCTGCTCCAGACTGTCGCGGAAAACGCCGAGCACATTGCGCACTATGCGGCGGATGAGATTGTTCTTGAGCGGGATGTTGCCTTGCTCGGCGATATACTGCTGCTCGGTGATGACGCGGCCGTCGACCGTGATGCGGTCTTTCCATTGGTCGCCGTAGACGTATCTTTTGCAGCGGGCGCGGTCCTTGCGGCGGCGCTGGAGGATGGTGAGCGCCAGAGTGGTGTCGCGCAGCAGAGCCCGGTCGCATTCGACGGGTTGTTGAAGTGTGGAAATCATGATAGATGTCATTTAGCAAGATAAAACACAGCGGCCGAGATATAGTCGCCCGGCATCAGCGAGGCGGAAACCTTCAGCCTGAAAAAATGCCATGAGGCGCCGGCGAGGCCATGGATAGCGCCGGAGCCGGAGGCGAGAAGAAACCACCGGGAGAGATCATCGGAGCCTTCGAGCGTCATAGAGCACAGAGAGCCGTCGAAGCGGCCTCTCAGCGCCACTCCCGTCACACGCTTCACGCTTTCGGCATTGCCGAGCTTTATGGCGCGTGTGGAGAAGCGCATTTCCGAAGGTTTTACCGTCAGTGCCGGCAGACGTGGCTGGTCGCAGTCGGCCACCCTCCATTTGCCGTCGGTCTCGCAGCGGCAATAGCAATGCATCCCGGTGAGCAGGTATAGCGAGCGCGAGGGAAAACAGTAGACCATCACGGCGTCTGAGCCGGGAATGGCAGCCGGCTCATCCGTGGCTACAGAAGCCAGATTGCCCGTAATCTCCCTGACGGCGCCTGAGCCGATGAGGAAGATGCCTCCGTCGGCCGCAAACGCCGTCCCTTCGGCAGTCACCGCCAGTGAGCGGCGCGACAGGAGGCGCCGTGCTCCGAGGAAGCCGAGAGGGATATATGCGCCACGGTCACGTGCGCCGAGCAGCGATACACCCTCGGACGTGAACGCCAGCAGGAAGCCACCGCTGTAGGCAGTGGAGAGCGAGCTGCGCATGGCGGGCGCCACCGCCTTTATGCAGCTGCATCGGAGGGAGACCATATTCTCAAGAGGGAAAATGAACGGGACGCCGGGGCGGGACGTCATCAGAACATCGGGAACTGTCACCGCAGAGGGGAGTGGCAGCGCTCCGGGAGTCTCCGACAGGGGGAGAGGGTCAAACGCCGCCACAGCATATGAACCGTATAAAGCGGGATGCGGAGCGAGGGATGCGACGCCGAAGGTAACTGCCTCGCATCGAGTGGCCGCCGGATCGGGATGGAATATGAACCTCGGGACGAGCCTCGGCAAGCACGTCGCTGACGGAGCGATCCGCGAGCCGCCCCATGCCGCGAGAAGCGGGCCCGACGCATTGCAGCCGGCCGGCATCCGTCGTGTGTGGCATGAGAAGTCGGGCGTATAACCTTCGGCGCGCAGCCACCGTGAGGCCGGACGGCAATGCCGGGTCAGGTCGGCGTAGCCGGCATATCCTGCCACATCGGCCGCCTCTATCGACAGTATCCTGTGAAACGTGGAGACTGTCGCAAGCCGGTGTGCCAGCTCCGAAGGCGCCGTGGCGCCGAGGATGTATCCCCGCAGGCGTGGCTGCTCCACATTGCGCAAAGGCTCCTCGCAGCCGAACGTGAGCCCCGACAGCGAGAAATCGCCATCGGCAGAAGGCAATGTCTGCAGGCCCGACACCGTTTCCTCGTCATATCCGGCCGGAAGAGTAGCCAGGAAGACATCGACACCGGTCACGATGCCGCTCCACATCTCCAATCCGCCTTCTATAGCGAGACGCATGCCGAGGGCGCACGAGCGGCGGTGGAGCGTAAGCACGGCAGTCTCGGCCGTCGAGAGGTCGGAGCGCGACACGCAGACGCGTCCGGCATCGGGGATGAGCATCTGCGGCGGCGAGGGCATCGCATGGGAGCCGTCGGCGAGGCGCAGCGCGCAGAGGGCGAGCAGCGGAGTCGTGAATAGTCCGGCCTCTGCCGCGTCGGTGTCGAAACGCGTGGCGAACTCCGTAGCCTGGGCTCCTTCGCGGTCGCCGGCCTCAACATTGAAGACCGGAAGGTCGCCTGGCGCTCCGGTGTGGGGAGGCAGCGCCACGCGCCGCAGCGAGAAATCAGGCTTCGGCACAGGCAACGAGTCGCCGAGATAGCTGTAGGCGCCATTGAGCCGGCGCAGGAAGTGCATGCGGTCGGCCCCGGCAACACAGAGGATGTCATCGACCGGCGCCGCGTCGGCAACCGGTCGCGCTTCATCGGGAAAAGGAAGGAGATAAGGCACGCCGTCGTCGTCGGCCGCCATCAGGGAGCCGTCGGTAGCGGCATAGATATGAGACAGGACAGGGTCGCCGTGGGTATGGGTGCATAGCCATACGAGTCCTTCGCGGCGGAAGTGGGTAGGCGGGGGAGAGGCCGGGGTGTCGGCGCTTTCCCCGCCGTCGGGAGCCTCCGGGTCGGGCACCGCCGGGAGCACCGGCTGCGCGAGACCCGGCGACAGCGCCAGTTCCCCGTCGGGCGACAGGTAATCGGTGAGGCCGCTACTCTCGGAGGAGAACGTCACCACGCGGCATGGCTGCATGCCGCTGCTGAATCCTTTTGCATGTAATGGAGGCATAATAACGCTTTTTTACGCGAAATTATGCGGAAAGGCAAGGGCGATCGCCTTATTTTGCAATTTTGAAGACCCCGCCGGAGCAGACGCATCTGACGGCAGGCACTACATAGTGTGAGAACTCTGATTCATTGACGAGATAGGCGCGTGCAGTGCGCGATACGGGAAAGCGGTTGAACCAGGGGTCTGTGCTCACCCTCCACTCCAGAGCCACCACCGGAGGATGGGCGAGGAAGGCGTCGTTGATGCGGAAGATGCACGAGCGGGCGCAGACGGTGATGAGGCGCCGTCCGTCGGCCCATCTGGTGGCGCAGACGTAATGGTATTTGAGGTGTCGGTCGGTGGCGAGCTGCTCGGGCGATGACGTGTGTCTCACGGAGATGTGTCGGCCGTGGCGGGCGTTGATGTCGGCCATTATGCGGCGGAACACGGGGCCGTGGGAGGAGGAGTCGCGCAGGCGCGCGTGCCAGATGTAATAGTGTATCATCTCGTGGATCACGACATCCTCGAGCTCCTCCCGGGGCAGGTCGTAGCGGGCGTTGAGCGAGATGCGGCACCGCTCGCGGGAGAACACGCGCGGATGGCGGAACTGCCCCATGAAGGAGCGGGCGTTGCTGAGACGGAAGTCCGGCTCCGGCAGCTTGCCGCCGAAGCAGATGGTGTTGAAGCGGGAGAAGGAGTCTCTCAGGAAGTCGAGTGTCGGTCTCATGGATGAAGCGGCGTCGCAATAGGCTCGTGATGCAAAAATAATGAAAAAAATCCGGAGTGTGGAATATATTTTGTAATTTTGTGGTTATGAAGGATAGCAATGCTAATGAAATAAGGCCCGAGGTCCTCACCTACGACGACATCCGCGGGATGGTGCCGTTTTTCGACGGCAGGCGCGGGCTCGTGGAGGGGCTGATGCACCTGCTGAAGATCGACGAGGTCAACGCGGTGCATTCGCGCTGGTGTTCCACCCCGGGCGTTGCGTTCGCGCACGCCCTGGTGCACGACGAGTTCAAGTTCAAGCTCCGCGTCGACAACATAGAGACCCTGGCGGGCTTCAAGGAGGGGCCGTTCATCACAGTGAGCAACCACCCATTCGGCTCGTATGACGGTTTCACACTCGTCGACATCGTGGGCACATTCCGCCCCGACTTCAAGGTGATGGTCAACCTCGTGCTCAACCAGATCCGGGCCCTGCGCCCCGTCTTCATCGCCGTCGACCCCATGAAGAGCGACGACCCGGAGAAGAAGAAGGTGACCATGCAGGGAATCCGCGAGGCCATGCGCCACGTGAGGGAGGGACATCCGTTAGGCTTCTTCCCGGCCGGCGCCGTCTCCAAGCTCGACCGCCATCTGCGCCTCGTCGACAGACCCTGGCAGCCCTCCATCATACGCCTCATCCAGCAGCTCGCCGTGCCCGTGATCCCCATCTACTTCCACCCCAACAGCAGCTGGCCCTTCAAGATCCTCGGCGTAGTGGACTGGCGACTGCGCACCCTCGACCTTCCCCGCGAGCTCTTCAAGCACCGGGGCGCCGAGCTCCACGTCTCCGTGGGCAACCCCATCTCCGTGGAGCAGCAGAAGAAATACGCCACCGTCGAAGACCTCGGCCGCTATCTCCGCGACGAGACATACGCCCTGTCGCTCCAAAAGTAAAAACGATATGCCAGACACAGCAGACCAGACAGAAATCAGCGCCGAGGTGAAGCGCGCCAAGCAGCGCTTCTCGATCATCGGCGACAACCCGGCCTTCATCGCCGCCATCGAGCGCGCCCTGAAGGTGGCTCCCATCGACCTCTCCGTGCTCGTCACCGGCGAGAGCGGCTCAGGCAAGGAGTTCTTTCCGAAGCTGATCCATCAGTTCGGCGCGCGCAAACACAAGAAATATATCGCCGTGAACTGCGGCGCCATCCCGGAGGGCACCATCGACAGCGAGCTCTTCGGCCACGAGAAGGGGGCCTTCACCGGCGCCGTCAACGCCCGCAAGGGATATTTCGAGGAGGCCGACGGGGGCACCATCTTCCTCGACGAGGTGGCCGAGCTGCCGCTCACCACCCAGGCCCGTCTGCTGAGGGTGCTCGAATCGGGAGAGTTTCTGAAGGTGGGCAGCTCCACCGTGCAGAAGACCGACGTGCGCATCGTGGCCGCCACCAACGTCGACCTGCTGAAGGCCGTGGAGAAGGGGCGCTTTCGCGAAGACCTCTACTACCGCCTGTCGACGGTGGTGATCAATGTGCCGCCGCTGCGCTCGCGCGGCGCCGACATCCCGCTGCTCGCCCGCAAATTCGCCGCCGACTTCTCCGAGAAATACATGACGGCGCCCATCGCCTTCTCCGAGGAGGCGCGCCGCGCCATGATGCTCTACCGCTGGCCCGGCAATGTCAGGCAGCTGAAAAACGTGGTGGAACAGCTCGCCCTCTTCCATGCCGGCGACACCGTGGGCCGCGACCAGCTGCTCGACACGCTGCCCCCCGGCTCCGACCCGGTGGCCCCTCCCACGCTCGCCCATCACGAGCACTCCTTCGAGCTGGAGCGGGAGATGATATGGCAGACCCTCCTCTCGCTCAAGGAGGAGATCGCGGCGCTGCGCGCCAAGTGCGAGCCGACGGCCGTCGCCGCCGACGGCGACATGACGCCACCCTCCATCCCCTCCGCCAAGTCGCTGATCAGATACAACGCCGACGACGACCTCGCACTCCTTCCCCCTCTCGACCGCATGGAGCGCGACACCATCGCCGCCGCACTCGAGGCCAACGGCGGCGACAAGAAGAAGACCGCCGCCCAGCTCAACATCTCGCTGCGCACGCTATACAGAAAAATAAAGGAACTTGACCTCACCTGACCGATATGAAGCTTCTCGCAAGGATCCTGCCGCCGCTGCTCGTGGCCGTCGCCGCCCTGCTCACGGCCACGGCCTGCATCCCCTCGTATAAATTCAACGGCTCCGCCATCAACTACAACGTCTACAAGACCGTCAACATCTCGGAATTCCCCATCCGCGCCGCCCTCGTGTATCCCCCGCTCCAGCAGGTGTTTGAAAACAAGCTCATGGACGCGGTGACACGCCAGACGCGCCTCCGGATCGTTGACGGCAACAACGCCGACCTCCGTGTCTCCGGCGAGATAACGGGCTACTCCCTGTCGCCTCAGGCCGTGGGCACCGACGCCTACGCCACCGAGACGCGGCTCACCATCACCGTGCGCCTCAAATACGAGGACACCAAGAACGCATCAAACAACGTAGACCAGTCGTTTTCGGCCTACCGGCAGTTCTCGAGCTCCCTGATGCTCACCGACGTGCAGGACGAGCTCTGCCAGCAGATCTCCGACGAGCTCGTCGACCTCATCTTCAACGCCACATTCGGCAACTGGTAGACACGCCAACACACCGCAACATGGACAAACCTTACTATATATATCCGGCCCTCATGGCCTACCGCGAGGCGGAGGGAGAGGAGAAGGCGCGCCTGCGCAGCCTGCTGGCCGCCACCGTGGGCAACAGGGAGGCGCTGCGCGTGGCGCTCGGCATCGACCCGGAGGAATTCATGGAGTTCTATCCCGACATGCGCAAGCCCGAGCTCACCACCGACGACGCCATAGAGCGTTTCGCGGCCACCTACGGCCCCGGCGCCGCGCCCGCCGCAGACTATGCCTCTACGCTAATGGAAGAGACTGTCGACCAGGAGGCTCCCCCCATCCCGGCCGACGACACGACGGCCGCCATCGACGCCTTCCTCGGCGCCATGGGTGGCGCCCGGGCAGAGTCCGGGACAGCCGCTCTGCCCGATGGCGTCATTCCCGATGACGCCTCGGAGGAGGTCTCCGCAGAGGAGACGGAGGTGGAAGAAGAGGCCGGGGAGCCTGCCGTAGAGGCGGAGCCGGAGAGCGCCACCCTCAGCGAGAGCCTCGCCGCCATGATGATACGTTCCGGCAACCATGCCAAGGCCCTCGAGATCCTCACCGCACTCGCGGAGAAGACCCCCGATCCTCCATATTATCTCGCCGACCAGATACGTTTCCTGCGCCGCATCGTCGCGATCCAGGGCTGAAATGAATTGGAAATAAATTTGGTAGTGTCGAAAAAAAGTGTTTACTTTGCAGACTCAAACGCGCGCCCTTGAAGACGCGTCTTCATTAACGCAATAACAGACATCACGGAAATGTACATTTTTCTTTGCATCCTCATCGTCATAGCATGCCTCCTTCTCATCGGAGCAGTGCTCATACAGAAATCCAAAGGCGGCGGCCTGGCCTCCGACTATTCGAGCGGCAACCAGTATATGGGCTACCGCAAGACCACCGATTTCATCGAGAAGGCCACATGGAGCCTGGCGATTTTCGTATGCGTCGTCAGCATCTGCGCATCGTTCGCCATCAAGACGCCGGTGACCCGCAGCAGCATGGCTCCGGCGCCCGCTCCCACATCGGCACCCGCTCCGGCTCCGACCTCGACACCGGCCGCCGCTCCCGCAGCATCACCGGCAGCAGCCCCCGCAGCCACTCCGGCTCCCGCAGCTCCGGCAAAATAAAGGAAGCCGCGCGTCAGCAATACCCATCACGGCGTCTGCCATCCGGGCAGGCGCCGATTTCTTATCTATTCAGTCGGCAATGGCTTGTAGGGTAAGGCGATTTGACGGGCTTTGTGAATAAATGCAAAAATGGGGGGAGAGGGTGCAACCTCCGGAGCATCGGCGTTGTTGATATGGCAGAAAGATAAATAATGACGCAAATATAAAAACAGGAACAGGATTATGAAAAACAGACGCACATCATTCAACCGGGGGCTTCGCAAATTCGTTCGCCTGCTCGAAGGGCTCAAGCGCTTCCACTTCATGTAAGCTATATCCCGCAATAGACTGAGCCTAAGACAATATAGAAATATGAGTAATTAAAGACTGTGCTGAAAATCAAAACTATCACATAACGGCGCGGCCGCATCTGAAGCAGATGCGGCCGCGGTGGTATTGTGGGATTGGCCGGGACGACCGGGGAGGCTTAGAGAGCCACCTTAGTCACCTTGTTGCCCTGACGGCGGATGAAGATGCCGTTCTCGGGATTGGCTACCTCGACGCCCTGAAGGTTGTAGTAGACGGGAGCTGCGTCATCGGCAGCGCTAATTTCAGCTACATCAGAGTCGTAGTGCATATTGATTGTGAGCTCGAAATAATTGTCTTCATCTCCTTCGAGGTATAGCGTGATATTGCATGTCGCGTCAAATGGATCATCCATGGGCATTGCATGCAATTGAAGATCTGTAGCAACTCCTCCAGAGATGCTGCCATTGATGCTGAAAGAATTGCCACCACTTATTGTCCGACAGCTAGATGGCCAACAGAACATAATCATGGTGTCTCCAGTATTTTGAAGGTCTACATAGAGAGTAGCATCTTCTTCCGTGGTGACATATAGTTCCGGATCTAACCACTCAGCGTCATTATTGTAATGGTCGCTGTAGACAGTTGCACCATTCTCGACGGGGTTGCCATCGACGGTCACTGTGAAGGCCTGTGCGCTGGCTCCGAGAGTGAAGAGGAGCGCGGCTGTTGAAAGTAGAAATTTTTTCATATAGATTTGCTTTATGTTGTTTTTGGGTTTGTGATGCCGTGGGGCATGGCAGCCCGCAAGCGGAGGCAAAATTAGGAAAAAAGAACAAAACGCCCAAGGGGTCAGTGTTAAAAAAATCAAATATGATGCGATGAAGCAGAGGACGCGGGGCCGGAAAAACGGTATAACAGGGTGTGTTTACAATTTTTAACACTTAATAAAGAAATATTTCCACAATACAAAATGTTAATTCGGAATAAAATAACTAAATTTGCAATCGAAAACAATGCCGAATTGTTCTACAGGAAGGCGGCCGGCGCTCCGTGGAGGCCGGTGCGGCCTGTTTTAAGGTAAACCAAATTCATTATTAAAAAGCAACCCAATAATTATGGCAGAGTTAAATCTTTCGCAGTATGGCATCAAGGATGTGAAGAAGATCTATCACAATCCTTCATACGAAGACCTCTACAACGATGAGGTGAATCCCGCGCTTGAAGGCTACGAGAAGGGCATCCTCACCGACCTCGGCGCCGTCGACGTCTTCACCGGCGTCTACACCGGCCGCAGCCCGAAGGACAAATATCTCGTGAAGGACGAAGTGACGGAAGACACCGTATGGTGGACCACCGACGAATACAAGAACGACAACAAGCCGATCACCACCGAAGTGTGGGACCATCTCCGCGAGAAAGCCGTGAAGGAGCTCTCCGACAAGGCCCTCTACGTGGTAGACTGCTACTGCGGCGCCAACGAGGCCACAAGGCTCAACGTGCGCTTCATCATGGAAGTGGCATGGCAGGCCCACTTCGTCACCAACATGTTCATCCGTCCCACCAAGGAGGAGCTCGCCGACTTCAAGCCCGACTTCGTGGTCTTCAACGCCTCGAAGGCCAGATGCGAGAACTATAAGGAGCTCGGCCTCCACTCCGAGACCGTGGTGGCATTCAACATCAAGCAGCGCGAGCAGGTGATCATCAACACCTGGTATGGCGGCGAGATGAAGAAGGGCCTCTTCTCGATGATGAACTATTTCAACCCGCTGCGCGGCATCGCCTCGATGCACTGCTCGGCCAACACCGACCTCGAGGGCAAGAACACAGCCGTATTCTTCGGCCTCTCCGGCACCGGCAAGACCACCCTCTCCACCGACCCGAAGCGTCTGCTCATCGGCGACGACGAGCACGGATGGGACGATGACGGCGTCTTCAACTACGAGGGCGGCTGCTACGCCAAGGTGATCAACCTCGACAAGGAGAGCGAACCCGACATCTACAACGCCATCACACGCGACGCCCTGCTCGAGAACGTGACCGTGGAATTCCGCAGCCCCGACGGCAAGTGCGACTTCGCCGACAAGAGCGTGACGGAGAACACCCGCGTCAGCTACCCCATCTATCATATCAAGAACATCGTGAAGCCCGTCTCCAAGGGCCCGGCCGCCAAGAGGGTCATCTTCCTTTCGGCCGACGCCTTCGGCGTGCTTCCTCCTGTGGCCATCCTCGACCATGAGCAGGCCAAATACTACTTCCTCTCCGGCTTCACCGCCAAGCTCGCCGGCACAGAGCGCGGCATCACGGAGCCCACGCCGACATTCTCGGCATGCTTCGGCCAGGCCTTCCTCTCGCTCCATCCCACGAAATACGCGGAGGAGCTCGTGAAGAAGATGAAGCTGAGCGGCGCCAAGGCATATCTGGTCAACACCGGCTGGAACGGCACCGGCAAGCGTATCTCCATACGCGACACCCGCGGCATAATCGACGATATCCTCAACGGCGACATCGACAAGGCTCCGACAAAGGTGCTTCCCTACTTCAACTTCGTGATCCCCACGGAGCTCCCGGGCGTCGACACCAAGATCCTCGACCCGCGCGACACATACGCCAACCCCGCCGAATGGGACGAGAAGGCACGCAAGCTCGCCGGCATGTTTATCGAGAACTTCAAGAAGTTCGAGACCAACCCCGCCGGCAAGGAGCTCGTGGCCGCAGGCCCGCAGCTCTGATGAGCCCGACCTACTATCGCAGACATGAAAGAATGTTTCATAATAGTGTAATATATTGAGATAATTTTTTTCATAGGTGTAATTTTAGTAGAATTAATTTTGTACTGCCACATGAGGAGTTCGTGAGAATTCCTCATGTTGTTTTTTTGTATTAATTTTGCAGCGCTATTCGATCCGGCTATAATGAAGAGAAAAGACATAAAGAGAGGCACCATCCTTGTGATCGTGGTGTCGGTAGTCGCGTTCACGGCGATCAGCCTGCTCGTGAGGCGCCCGGAGCAGGCGGAGGAGGTGGCCGAGGCCCATACGGCGCATGCCTGGAGCGACACCCTCCGCAACTCGATGAGCGCCCTGCCGCAGCTCGCGGGCATGGACGCCGACATAGAGCGCTTCATGGGGAAATGGAGCATCAAGGGGATGTCGCTGGCCGTGGTGCGCCACGACTCGCTGCTTTACGCGAAAGGCTACGGCTGGGCCGACGAGGAGAGCCGGCAGCCCATGGAGGCCAACTCCATCATGAGGATGGCCTCGGCCTCCAAGCTTGTCACCGCCGTGGCCGTGATGAAGCTCGTGGAGCGCGGCCATCTCACCCTCGACACAAAAGTGTTCGGCCCCGACGGCGTGCTCAGCGACACCTCCTATACGGCCGCCATGCGCAATCCCCGCCTGGCGGAGGTCACCGTCGACAACCTGCTGCAACACCGCGGGGGCTTCTCCAACCGCGGCGGCGACCCGATGTTCAACACGGTGGAGATCATGAAGGCCAAGGGGCTCGACCACGCTCCCTCGAGCGAGGA
Organism: uncultured Muribaculaceae bacterium; assembly: GCA_947626355.1. Classification (GTDB taxonomy): domain Bacteria; phylum Bacteroidota; class Bacteroidia; order Bacteroidales; family Muribaculaceae; genus Lepagella. The sequence goes on along the minus strand of CANQRV010000039.1, from coordinate 15,070 downwards.
GCTCATAAGGATAGTGCTCTCGCGCGGGCTCGGCGGGGAGCCGGGGCGCACCCGCCGCTACAGCAATTTCGGCTACATGCTCCTCTCGAAAGTGATAGAGAAGGTGTCGGGGATGAGCTACTGGGACTTCGTGCAGAAGGAGGTGCTCCAGCCGGCCGGGGCGTGCAACTTCCGCCCCGCCACCAATTATTACGCGCAGCGCCATCCGGGCGAGGTGAGGTATTATCCCACCGACGACGAGCTGAAGCCGGAATACACCGGCAGCGGCCGCATGGTGTCGGCCGTGTATGGCGCCAGCGACTACACGGGGCTGCTCGGAGCCGGCGGATGGGTGGCCTCGGCGGCCGATCTGGCACGCCTCGTAAGCGCCATCGACGGCGACCCCGGAGTGAAGGACATCCTCTCCGAGGGGAGCATACGGGCACTGACGGAATATGACGAGAAGGAGAACGTCAGCCGCGGCTGGGCGCGCATCGACAAAGACGGCAAATGGGTGCGCACCGGCACGCTCAACTCCACGCGCGCCCTGGTGGAATATACTCCCGACGGACAGTGCTGGGTGATGATCACCAACTCCGGCGTGTGGAACGGCGACACCTTCGCCCGCTCCTTCGCCGCCTTCATGGAGCGCCTGCGCGCACGCTACGCCGCCGACATGCCGGTCCGCGACCTCTGGTGAGCCCCTTGCATTATTTAGGCGGGAATGAAATCTTTTTCACGACGGGGAGCGTTTTACATATAATAAGGCGCTTTAACTAAAATCAAGGTTGTGAATATCTCTATAGAAAAATGGGTGAAGAAAGCGAAGATGCCGTTGGTGACCACCGACGACGGCGCGCTGTGTTTCCTGATCGACACGGGGGCATCCTATAACGTGCTCATCAAGGAGGCATACGAGAAAAACCGCAGCGGCTTCCGGCTGATGGGGCATGACGACTACATGCTGGGCATGAACGGGGAGCCGCAGAGGATATTCATGGTGGCGGGCGACATCGCGCTCGGAGGCACCGTCTACAGCGGAGTGTATGGGGTGATGGAGATGACCAACGCCATAGAGACCGTGATCATGCTCACGGGGCAGCGCATCGACGGCGCCTTAGGCGTCGATTTCCTGTGCCGCTACGGGATGTCGATCGACTTCCGCAACATGGAGTTCCGCACAGTGCCGGCCGATTGAGGGCTTCAGTGGCGGTCCCAGAGGAGCTTGTCGCGCAGGATGGAGATGAAGTTCTCGTCGTGATGACACACCACCGCCGTGCAGAATGACGCGCGGCGGATTCTTATTTCCGTGCCCGAGGGTATGTGGAACGAGCGGCCGTCGAGACTCAGCAGGCAGTTGGGAGTGCGCGAGCGCGCCACGAGTGTCACTTCGGAGCCACCCTCCACCACGAGGGGGCGCACCGTGAGCGAATGTGGCGCCACAGGCGAGAGTGCCATGCAGCTCAGCGTCGGCTGGAGTATGGGCCCTCCGGCGCTCAGGCTGTAGGCGGTGCTTCCGGTGGGGGTGGCCACTATGAGGCCGTCGGCCCGGTAGTCGGCGAGGAAATTGCCGTCGACGTGCGCGCAGACCTCGATCATCGATGCCGTCTCCTCCTTGAGGAGGGCCACCTCGTTGAGGGCATAGGGCCATACATCGGCCGGGAGAGCCGGGCATTGCGTCCGGAGGAGCATCCTCTGCTCCACCACACCGCGCCCGCGGAGCAGGGCGTCGAGCAGGCGTGCGGTGTCGTTGAGGCTGTAGCAGGCGAGAAATCCGAGATGTCCGGTGTTGATGCCCATCACCGGGATGCCGCTGTCGGCGGCCCATTCGGCGGAGTGGAGGAAAGTGCCGTCGCCGCCGATGCTGATCACGGCGCCGGCCGTATGCGGGAGAGCCTCGACGGCGGCACATCGGGAGATGTCGACACCGTGGGAGCGGAGATAGCCGGCGAATGGAGCGCGGATGTCGACGCCGATGCCGGCGTCGAGCAGCGTGACGATAAGGGCCGCGAGGCCGGGGATGCAGCTGTCCTGAAACGTGTTGCCGGAGAGAGCCACCTTAGATACTGGAGTTAGGGTCTGCATGGCGTGGATGGAGCTGGGTGAGGGGTCTGACTACACATTGAGGAGGGTCTGGAGGGCGAGGAGGCGCTCGGCGGCCACCGTGAGGTCGGCGTGGTTGTCGGCGTAGGAGTCGACGACGCGGAAGTCATACCGCTCGAGGCTGTGGACGGCTGCCGAGGGGTCGTAGCAGCGCACGCGGAGGGTGACGCGCAGCGAGCCGTCGTCGGCCGGCGTGGTGAGGAGGGCGACGAGATGGGCGTCGCAGTCCTCGATGGCATGGGCCATGAGCGAGGCGGAATAGTCGTCCGGGCGGCATTCCACCACGATGATGCAGCAGTCGTCGCGGTCGGCGATGAGGCGCCCGAGGCCGCGGAGCATCGCTGCGGAGTCGATGCTGCCGATCACGATGCCCTCGACGGCCACCGCCAGACGCCCTTCGGGCGACTCCAGCAGGCGGTGGAGAAGGGGGAGCAGGGGCATGGAGGCGTCGACCCTGGGAAGTCCCGGCTCCACGGCCCTCATGTCGGCAGGTATCAATATATCTTTGGCTGTCATAATTGAATTGCGGTTGAAGACAGGAGAGACTGTGAAAAAAAGAGGCTCCCCGAAAACAATAATTGAATTATTTTTCCTACTTTTGCAGCTGCAACATGACAGCGGCAGGGGGGAGCGCCCGTTTTCCTTTGCCAAAGTTACAAATTTTGTGCCGAAAAGTTTTAAAAACGGAAGAAAAAGCGCAAAAACAGGAGATATAAAAGGAGAAAACCACACGACATGACTCATTTAAGTGTAAATATCAATAAAGTGGCCACGCTGCGCAACGCCCGCGGCGAGAATGTGCCAGATGTGGAGAAATTCGCCGTTGACTGCGAGGAATACGGAGCGCAGGGCATCACGGTGCATCCCCGCCCCGACGAGCGCCACATCAGGCGCAGCGACGTCTATGCGCTGCGCAAGGTGGTGACCACGGAATTCAATATAGAGGGTTATCCGACCGACGACTTCCTTCGGCTGGTGACCGATGTGGGCGCCGACCAGGTGACGCTCGTGCCCGACGCGCCCGACGCGCTGACCTCCTCGGCGGGCTGGGATGTGGAGAAGAACGCCGCCTTTCTGGAGAAGGTGCTGCTGCGCCTCCACGGCGCCGGCATCCGCAGCTCGATTTTCGTGAGCGCCGATGTGGCGCAGGTGCGCCGCGCCGCCGAGCTGGGCGCCGCCCGGGTGGAGCTCTACACCAAGCCCTATGCCGACAACTACCATGCCGATCGCGAGGCTGCCGTGGCCCCCTTCGTGGAGGCCGCCCTCGAGGCACGCCGCATGGGCATCGGCCTCAACGCCGGCCATGACCTCAACCTCGACAACCTCGCCTTCTTCCACGCCAGCATGCCGCTGCTCGACGAGGTGAGCATCGGCCACGCCCTCATCTCCGACGCCCTCTATCTCGGCATCCGCGAGACCATAAGGCGCTACCGAGAGTGCCTTAAATAAGATTCCAACTTTCTCAACCCATAGACCGTGGACACTACCAACACCCTCTCGCTGTGGTCGCTCGTGATGGACGGCGGCTACATCATGATTCCCCTCGCCATCCTGCTCGTAGTGAGCATATACATCATGGTGGAGCGCTCGATAGCGCTGCGCCGCGCCTCCAAAGACGACGACACCTTCATGAAGCGCATACGCGACTACGTGATGGAGGGCGACATCGAGAACGCCGTGAACCTCTGCCGACGCACCGACACCCCCTACGCCAAGCTCATCCTCAAGGGCGTCAACCGCATCGGGCGCCCGATGAACGACGTGCTCGTGGCCATCGAGAACACCGGCAACATCGAGGTGGCCTCGATGGGCAAGGGCTTCACATGGCTCTCCACCACCGCCGCCGGCGCCCCGATGCTCGGATTCCTCGGCACCGTGGTGGGTATGATCGACGCCTTCTACGCCCTGGCCAGCGCCGGCACCAGCGCCAACATCACCGTGCTCTCCTCGGGCATCTACCAGGCCCTCGTCACCACGGTGGCAGGTCTCGTGGTGGGAATCATAGCCCTCTTCGCCTACAACTACCTCGTGAGCCGCGTCAACCATATCATGAACATGATGGAGGCCAAGACCATGGAATTCATGGACCTCCTCAACGAGCCCGCCTGAAAGGGAGGGCAACAAATCCCCCGACGATTATGGCCCTGAAACGAAACTTCCCGACGCTCGACACATTCTCAATGTCGTCGATGACCGACGTCATATTCCTGCTCCTCATCTTCTTCATGGTGACCTCCACCATCATCTTCCCCGCCGCCATCGACGTCAACCTGCCGCAGAGCGGCGAGCAGACCACCCTCAAGCCGGTGACCGAGGTCTACATCGACGCCGACGGCCGGTATTATCTCGTGGCCGACCGCAACGACTCGACGGCCACGCTCTCGGAGCCCCGCCCGGTGTCACCTCAGGAACTGATGGCGGGGCTCGAGCTGATACACACGCAGGACTCCCTGCGGGCAATCGCCCTCTACGCCGACAGCACGATCACCTACGCCAGAGTGGTGGAGGTGCTCGACATGGCGGCGAGGCGCCATCTGCGCATGGTGCTCGCCACCCGGGCGACTGGTAAGACAACACAACCGGCACAATGAACCGACGTCAGGAAAAGAGAGACCGCGCCGTAGCCGCGGCAGTGACCGCGGGCATCACGCTCGCGCTGCTGCTCGCGCTCTTCTTCGGCTCGCTGAGCTGGGACCGCGCGGCTCTGGCCCAGACCTCCGTGCCCGAGACACAGCCGGAGGAAGAACTCTTCATAGAGCCGGAGCTTCTCGAGCTCGGCGAGGAGAACGCCGTAACGGCCGACGCGCCCGCTCCGGCGCCAAAGGGGGAGCCGGAGCCGGCGGAGACCGACCGCGCGGAGATCGTGGAGCCGGGGGAGAATCCCGGGCCCGCGCCTGTGAAGCCCAAGGTAGTGACGCAGAAGCAGGAGAGCCCCGTCAAGGAGCAGGAGCCCCCGAAGACCGACAAGGAGCGGCAGAAGGCGCAGAGCGCCGTGGCCTACAAGTTTCTGCCCAAAAACGGCTCTAAGGAGGGGAGCACCGGGGGCTCCGGAGCAGGTGGCACCGGAGTGGGAATCAGCGGCAGCGCACGCGGACGAACGTTCCTGGGATGCCCTAAGCCCGACGTGGCGCTGCGCCATAAGGCCGTGGTGAAAGTCAATGTGGTGATCGACGCCTCCGGGAAGGTGGTGTCGGCATCGGCCTCGGGAAGCGCCGACGCCTCGATCAGGCGCAAATGCGAGCAGGCCGCCCGCGGCGCCCGCTGGACGGAGAAAAAAGGAGTCAGCGAGACGCGCGGCACAATCACCTTCACCATCACGCCCCGCTGACATCTATATATCAATCAGTCAGGAATCGACCTGATGGGGCATGCCTCCGGCCTGTTGCCCCATCGGGCAAGTCCGTATCCGTTTCACGCCAGCTCCCCATGGAGCGTGGCGCTGCTCGCGTCGGTGACCGTCACCTTCACCAACTCGCCGGGACGGGCCCCGCCACGCGGGAACACCACAAACTTGTTTTGCGACGTGCGTCCGCATAGCTCCTCCGGATTGCGTTTCGACGGCCCCTCCACGAGCACCTCGAATGTCTTGCCGATGTCGCGGCGGTTGCTGCGCAGCGAGAGGTCGTTCTGCAGGGCTATCATGCGGTTGAGGCGCTCGATCTTCACCTCCTCCGGGATGTTGTCGGGCAGATGGGTGGCGGCGAAGGTGCCGGGGCGCTCGGAATACCTGAACATGAACGCGGAGTCGAAGGCCGCCTCCTCCATGAGCGAGAGGGTGAGCTGGAAATCCTCCTCGCTCTCGTCGTGGAACCCGGTGAAGAGGTCGGTGGAGACGCCGGCGTCGGGCATGAAGCGGCGTATGGCGGCGATGCGGTCGAGATACCACTCGCGGGTGTATTTGCGGTTCATGGCCTTGAGCACGCTGTTGCTGCCGCTCTGCACGGGGAGATGCACGTGGCGCGCGATGTTGGGATGGGAGGCCATCACGGCGAGGGTGTCGTCGCCGAGGTCCTTGGGGTGGGATGTGGTGTATCTCACCCGCATGTCGGGGGCGGCCTCGGCCACGAGTGCGAGCAGCGCGGGGAAGTCGGTGACGGTGCCGTCGGCTGCCGTGTGGCGGTAGGAGTTGACGTTCTGCCCTAAGAGGGTCACCTCCCTGAAGCCGCGCGCGCGGAGGTCGGCGAGCTCGCGCAGGATGCTCTGCGGCTCGCGGCTTCGCTCGCGGCCGCGTGTGTAGGGCACTATGCAGTAGGAGCAGAAATTGTTGCAGCCGCGCATTATGGATATGAAGCCTCCCACGGCGCCCTTGGCGAGGCGGCGGGGTGTGATGTCGCGGTAGGTCTCGGTGGTGGAGAGCTCCACATTGATGGCCTTCTGCCCGGCCTCGGCGCTGGCGAAGAGGGAGGGAAGGTCGAGGTAGGCGTCGGGGCCCGCCACGATGTCGACGCCGTGGCGCTCGATGAGCTCCTCCTTGAGGCGCTCGGCCATGCATCCTATCACGGCGATGATGATATTGCGGGCGAGACGGCGGCGCAGGGCGTTCCAGTAGGCGAGGCGCGAGATGATCTTCTGCTCGGCGTTGTCGCGTATGGAGCAGGTGTTGATCACTACGGCCGCGGCCTCGGTGTCGGAGTCGGCAGGCTCGTAGCCGGCCATGCCGAGAATGGAGGCGACCACCTCCGAATCGGCCACATTCATCTGGCAACCATAGGTCTCAATGCGCACTTTTTTTAATTCAGTGCAATTTTTATCGTTTTTCGGCAAAAAAAATGGCCTCATTTGCTAAGTATGTCGGATAATATGATTAATTTTGTGCAAAATTACCATTAAAATCTAAACGTTACAAATGAGTATCCCTTTTATTACAGCCGAAGAAGCTGCAAGTTATATCAAAAATGGAGACAATGTGGGATTCTCGGGGTTCACAGCCTCCGGAACACCTAAAGTTGTAACTGTAGCTCTGGCCAAGCGTGCCAAGGAGCTCCATGAAAAAGGCGAGCCGTTTAAGATCAACCTGTTCACGGGCGCATCGACCAACGACCATGTCGACGGCGAGCTCGCACGTGCAGACGCAATCGGCATCCGTACCCCCTACCAGAGCCACCCCGACTCGAGGAAGCTCTCCAACAAGGGAGGCATGCATTATTTCGATACCCATCTCAGCCATGTGAGCCAGGACCTCCGCTACGGCTTCTACGGCGACATCGACGTCGCCGTGATCGAGGCCACGGAGATGAGCCCCTCAGGCGAGATCATCCTCGGCGCCGGCCTCGGCATGGCCCCGACGCTCGCACAGATCGCAAAAAAAGTGATCATCGAGTATTCCTCCTACTACCACACGTCGTTCCGTGGCTTCCACGACAACTACGTGCCCCTCGATCCTCCTCACCGCCGCGAGATCCCCATCTACAAGCCCTCCGACCGCATCGGCTCGACAGTGCTGAAGATCGACCCGGCGAAGATCATCGGCGTCGTTCCCTCCAACGCTTCCGAGAGCATCAAGCCCTTCACGGCTCCCGATGAGATCTCGCAGCGCATCGGCGACAACATCAGCCACTTCCTCGGCGAGCAGCTCCGCACGGGCAAGATGCCGAAGGAGTTCCTCCCCATCCAGTCGGGTGTGGGCAATGTGGCCAACGCCGTGCTCTACGGTCTCGGCGAGAATCCCGAGATCCCGCAGTTCGAGATGTACACCGAGGTGATCCAGGACGCCGTGATGCACCTCATGGAGGAGGGCCACTGTAAGTTCGCCTCCACCTGCGCGCTCACCTTCAGCGACGAGGCCATGCTCCACTTCATGGACAACATCGACTTCTTCCGCGACAAGATCCTGATGCGTCCGGGCGAGATCAGCAACCATCCCGAGGTTGTGCGCCGTCTTGGCCTCATCGCCATGAACACCGCACTCGAGGCCGACATCTACGGTAATGTCAACTCGACCCACGTGCTCGGCACTAAGATGATGAACGGCATCGGCGGCTCGGCCGACTTCTCGCGCAACGCCTACCTCTCGATCTTCTCCTGCCCGTCGATCCAGAAGGGCGGCAAGATCTCGGCTATCGTGCCGATGGTGTCGCACGTCGACCACAGCGAGCACTCGGTGAAGGTGATCGCTACGGAGCAGGGTGTGGCCGACCTTCGCGGCAAGGACCCGATCCAGAGGGCGGAGTGCATCATCGAGAACTGCGTGCATCCTATGTACAAGGAGCTGATGTGGGATTACCTGAAGCTCGCCCAGAAGGGTGGCGGACATCTGCCCCACAACCTCAAGGCCGCTTTCGCTCTCCACGAGACCTTCATGGAGACGGGCGACATGAGCCAGACCGACTTCGCCAGATACGACGCCTGACCCCGGCCAGACACATATAGAGCGGGCCCGCATCCATCCGGTGCGGGCCCGCTTTCGATTGAGCCGTGCGGCCTATCATACTGTCGGTCTTGAATCGGTCGGTATGTCAGAGGCGTATTTTCTCTGTCTTGCCGGAGGCTGTCCTGATGATGTAGATGCCGGGGGAGAGGGCTTCCCGGAGCTCGCCGTATGGCATGCTTTCGGCAACCACCGTCCCCTGGAGGGTGTAGGCTGTGCATGTCTCTGTCGATGATATCGGTCCGTCGGCAGGGAGGTCTTCAACTTCGCTTGAGAGGTCCTCGACGATGGGGCCGACCTTAGCCCACGTGCTGTTGCGGTAAGCCTCCCCGCATCCTTCCAGCACGTGCACCGTGATCTGCCCGAGCCGGTTGATCTGATAGGGATCTCCGTAGCCGAGAGGGCATTCCTCATCAAGTTCTGGCGGTGTAATGCAAAACAAATAGAGGTCGTTGAGCGACGGACTGCCTAAAAAAGCTTCCTTTATTTTCTGGACATTCTTATGGAGAGTCACCCTTTCAAGATTATCGCAGCCTCCTAAGACTTCATCCTCAAGGATGGTTAGCTCAAGCGGGAGCTTAATCTCACGTAGGCTGTCACATTCGGCGAATGCAGAACGTTCGATGGTATGGATTCCGAAAGGCAGATCGATATATCTTATTTTTGAGCCACAAAATGCAAGAGGACATATTTTTTTTATATGAGGCTGGATATGGATCGTGTCTGTATCGGCCGCGTAAAACCATCCTTCTCCGATTTCGGTTATATGAGATGGCAATATGACACGTGAGAAACCATGGGTACCTATGAAACATTCATCGCCAATTGCTTTCACTGACTTAGGTATTACCAGAGTGGCATCACATGTCACACTGTCAAAGGTCCGTTCGCCAAGTTCTGTGATTCTGTCATGAAGCCCGATTTCATCCAGATGGACTCCTTGGAAAGAAGGACCTAGATGAGTCAGGGATAATGGGAAATTGATATGGTTAAGCTGGGAGTCTCTGAAAGCACCCCAGGCTAAATCCGTGACACCATCCGGGATATCGAAGCAGCTGCCGGGTTTGCTTCGAGGATAGATCAGGAGCTCCTCCAAAGATCCGTCTTCCCTTATTGTGAAGAGGACTCCGTCGACAGACTTGAAGTTTTTGTTTCCCGGATCCACTGTTATGGTGGTGAGCCGGGGGAGATAGTATATAGTGAGATGCCCTATATCTATAATTGTGGAAGGGAGAGAGAGGGAGGCTATGGGTTCACCGTCAAGGGCGTCTATGCTATGGTAAAACTCCGGTCCATCGAGATCCTTGATTGCCGTGACTGTATATATCCCGCCTTCATATTCTATCGTGGGAGGTATTATAAGAGCGTAGTCTTCCGGATAATGAGAGCTTGTCTTGTAGTATCTGGATATGACATGAGCCTCGTTATCCGGTGTCAGCTCATACCAGATGTCATCCACTTCCACCTGAGTGTCAACTCCGGCCAGCGTCTGTTGCGGTAATATCGTTGTTGCCATAGCCGTTGCCATGACGGCGGCTTGTCTCATTTTTTTTAGTCTCATGATGCATCGCCTATGAATTCATAAATCAGATATCCTCCCGGAATTAGCTGCCTCTGTATTGTACGTGTTTTGAGCTGGGTCTCCTTGCCATGCTCGCCGTATGATGTCAGGGGAGTGAGCTCGTAGAGTCTTGTAGGCACGAATGTCAGGTCAATGGTCTGATACTCTTCGACGTCATGGCTTATAATTACCATATAGTTGTGTCCGTTTGTCTTGAGCTGTGTCACAAGAGCACCTGCACCGCTTGCCTTTATGCTCAGTATGGCGCCGAAACTTCCGTTGCCAATCGAAGGACCTCCGTAATTTTCACCTGTATGAGCCCATCTTATCAGCTCGGAATTGACGAACACCTTGCTGTATTGCTTGATCTCATGGTTGACCCGTTTCGCGAAATACCATGCCGGCGTCTTATTGAAATTCCTGTCTATCAGAGCAGAGGAATATTTCTCTTTTGGTTGATTTGGCTGTTGTCTATAGGTCCAATAGACTATACCCTGAGCTCCGAAGGCGAGCGCGGAGAAAGCCTCGAACCTGATATAGGATTCCAGAACAGCAGGATGAAGCTTGCTTCCGTTGATGAATTCCGCACTCTGAACATGAGCCCAGAACACTCCCCCAGTAGCTTTGGAACGCTCATGGTAAGCGTTGAGATCCCAATAAAATCCCTTATAATTCACATTTACCTTGCAGTTGTCTGCCGGATTGCATGATGTGTTGATGAGACAGGAAGTCTGGGTGATAGGATACAGGTCATAAGACCATAGGTTGGAGTTGAAGTTATTCTGGAAGGTATCGAGATAAGTCTTGTAATTTTTCCTTTCATTTTCGTCGGAATGGTTGAACCATCCCACGAGGTTGATCTGCACCGGCCTACACTGAGGATCCTTGTTGAGGATGTAGCCATAGATACTTTTCAGGTTGTATCCATGCTCCGTCTGGCTCAATTGATCCTGGGTCGGTTCATCTTTCAAGGTCCAGCCTTTGATGACGCTGGCATTATTGCTCACAACTTCTCCTTTTTGGTTTGTGTAGGTGTGCTCATTCTTAAAGAATTTCACAAAGGCTTCAGCCTGCTCTATTCCTTTTTTGGCATCATCACCACCCAAATCGAAGAAATAGCAGTTTGCAAGTATGTTGATTATGGGATCCTCGTTCTTGGCATATCCTAAGTAGGTTGTCAAGGTGTCCTTTTTCTCGGGACTATCGATATTGCCGTGCAATACCGCCGTGTTGAAGTTGCATTCCAGTAGTTGCCGGAACGTTTCTTTTATAATGTCGCCGTTGTCCTCTAGTGTTCTTATGTTGGAAGCGATGATTGCGATCTCTCCTGACACAGGTGGCTTATATGGATATTTGCTCTTGGTCGTCATGTCTTGACTAAAAGGTTTAAATTTTATATCGATGTCTGATGTTTAAAATGAAATCATTCCCACCTGAAAATGAGGTAACCTCCAGCCGGAAGCGAGGGATATACCCTGAATGGCTCGGCAAGTATGTCGGTGGATATCTCATACTCGGATTCACTCGCATCGTTGACCTTGAAAAGACGCCAGCGTCTGCTGAAGAGGAGTGTCAGACGCTGGGATGCGGTAGCGCTGTGGTTTACAATCACAAGATAATCTTTCCCCTCGTTACATACATGCGACAGCAATACGTCATCGTTTGATGAAATGCCGAGAAGCGGACCGAATGCTCCCTGGAGCATGCATGTGCCGACAGGCTGTGTCTTTGTGTGCCGGCATTCGACAAGCTGGCATCCTGCGAACACACTGTTGAATGTCGCGATCTCCTGGTTGATTTTCTGAGCGTGACGCCACTGGTCGGTCTTCTCTCCTGTCGATGTCACGAGGCCTTTCTCCGAATCCGACTCTGGACGGTAGCGCCAGTAGGCGATGCCCTGCGCGCCGTATGCAAGGGCGGAGAAGGCCTCGAGCCGCATCTGTGCCTCGGTCGGGGGTGTGCCTCCCGTTCTAGTCAGTGTCTTGACGTAAGACCACATCGGCACGTTGGTGTAGCGGGCCATGAATGCGAACGTCTCGAGTCCCTTGTAGAAATAGGAGAAGGGATATGACACGGTTGTGGAGGAGCCGGGATATGGGAAATATCTGTATGGCCAGAGAGAGGGGGAGAGGTTGTACTCTAAATCCTCGATATAATGTTTATAATTGTAGGCGACTCCGTTCAGAATTGAGAAATCGACGCCTGCAATCACCCCCGTGAATATGGGATGGCAAGGGTCATACTTTCTTATCCAACCGATTATCTGCTCAAGGGTGCTGTCTTTCCTGACATCTGCCGGAGTCGCGTCGTCCGTCAGCATCCATCCTCCGAGCTGGGTGTTTGGTACGTGGTTCCCGTCGCCGTCTGCTGGGGCGTATGCACTTACAAGAGCCTTACAGGCATCCTCTGACTGTGTGAGTCTCGGGTCATGAAAGAAAGGGTGAATGCCGTAGAGGGCACAGGTTGTTAATGCGATCTTATCGGCTGAATCCCTTACGTTGATAATGGCAGAGTTGAATCCACAGTCCTTCAAGTCCTTGCATATCGGAACTGCCGGCGAACCCGTAGCCACAAGCGGATAAAATGCGGCTATTGTAATCTTTCCCGGTGTCGGCGAAAGGTAAACGGGATTTTTAGGGGTGGGTATTGTTTCTGAATTTTCCGGCATATCTGTGAATTTTTTGGTTAACATTGTTGTCAAATAGTGGCAAAAATCCAATTGATGCCGCAAAGATAAGAAATCATATCTGATAAAACGAATATGACAATGTGGTTTAACCAAAAATATTTAAAATTAATATCTATTAACGCAAGTTCGGGATAACGAAAGACCAAACGACTGGTCCGCAGAGAGACATAGATTATTGGGCGATCTGACCGGGTCGCCTGATTTTTTGAATCACTGGTGTTTATTGCCAGAGGACGAGCTGCCCGTCTGACCCAGGCACCTCGTAATCGAAACTCACTTCGGGCCTGGTGGAGAAGAAGCGGTATGCACCCATTGCCGCAAGCGGATTCATGATGAAATTATGGACGCTGCGGTGACGGGAATGCACCAGCTGCGCCACGTTCTTGAGCATGTCGTTGATTGACTCCATGATGCTTCTCTTCCGGAGCATTGTCTTGTCATAGAGGGGCATCAGACGCTGTTTCATGTTTGACCGCAGGCCGGTCACTATATGCACGCCGTTGTCCCACAGATGTCCGGAAAGCGATTGCGAGATATATCCCCTGTCGGCGTACAGCTTGCCGAACACCTTGTCTGTCAGCGTGTCAATGACTGACTCCCCGCGGTTATCGACGTCGGCACGGGTAAGCACGAAGTTCACGAGCTCTCCCTTTTCGTTGCACAGAAGATGAAGCTTGAAGCCGACGTACCAACCCATGGTGCCCTTACCCTTGGCGGCGATTCCCTTGAACACCTTCATGTTGAACTCACGCCTGCTGTGTATTGCCGGGATGCGGGTGCTGTCGACAAAACTGATGCCGGTGCATTCACCGAAACAGGCAAGGCGGAGGAACATTGTCAGGGCCACGAAGCAACGCGGCATTACCTCCACAAAACGGTTGTACGAGAACCGATGTGGGAACAGATGCCTCCACTGTCCGCACACGCATGACAGATAATAATGCTTGAAGTTGCGGTAGGTATTGAAGTGGAAGCATATCAGGATTGTGATGACCTCCGAGTCGGACATCATGCGCTTTCTGCGGCGTTTCGGCGCCTCGGGAGAAGACGGGAGGGCGTTTTAGCCATCTCCACTTCAAATTCTTTGCAAAAATCGTCGGCGATACAGAAAATTTGAGTAACTTTACTCTCGGTAAACATGATATAGTATTTATTGTTTAGTGCCTCTAAATCACTAAATATCAATGATATTGCCAAAAGAATCGGCAACTTTTTCAAGCTGCCGATTCAACTTTTTCAGAACGTTTCTTATCCCGAACTCGCGTTTATAAAATAATGGCTTGTACCCGTTTGTCGAGTGTCAAAACCTATAACAATTACTAAATCTCACTAATTTTTATAGATTCTGATGCGGTTGCCCTAATTTTTTTTGGTTAAATTAGACAAAATATATGCGTATGTAAATTTTTTTTATTAACTTACGCCCATCTTAACAAAAATCCCACATCATGAGACAATTTCTGCTTGTATTGGTCATGAGTCTGTGGATGACGGTGTATTCCCAAAGGGTTGTCGACATCAGCACAGGCGAGATCAGCACAACCGTTGGCCTGACCACATCCGTAAGTAAGACTGTAACTCCGATTGAAGGAGGTTACAAAGTCTCCTATTGTTTCGACAAAGCGGCTCTCCTCCCAGATAGCCGTTGTGCCGGTGCAGAGGAATGTATCCTCGAAGGGTTTACAACCAACCAGATTCCTGGCTATCCTGCATTCCCCTATGCTGCGGATCTCTTTTTCGTGCCAGAGGGGAATGCCTACACGGTGAAGCTGCTGTCGCAGGAGTGGATTCTAATAGACGGCAAACCGTCCCCCGGGAAATGCTACCGCCCGGTGAATGACAGTGTCTTCGATCGCGCGTCAGATTTTCAGCCGATAGTCCCCTACGATGGCTTTTTCCCAAGTGGGCTCGTAGAAGAGGAACCGAGTATTTCCTACAGAGACTCTGAATTGATAAAAATTGGCATTACGCCCGTTCAATACGACTATGTGAACGAAAAAGTAAGGCTCTGCAAGAGTCTGGAATACGAGGTGCTTTTTTCAAAGTCCAACTCTTTTTATAGAGTAGGTTCGGTGGAAAAATCTTCTGTAACCAATGGGTTTCAATATGATCCGTATCTTTCATTGTCAACTCTGAACTACGATTTCGAAAACTCCAATGCCAGCGATTCTATCTATAGCCCTAAATCCTCAAACCTGAATTTTAATCAAGATCCGAAGACTTATCTCATCATCTCTATCCCAGGATATGCATCGGCGATAAAACAATTGGCATCTTGGAAAAAGACAATAGGGTTTGTCTAGTCCTGAAAAATCTTGACTAAAAAGTTAAAGATTTTAACGGACAATGAGTGAAGAAATCAAAAAAATCT
>CANQRV010000038.1 GCA_947626355.1 uncultured Muribaculaceae bacterium | reverse complement strand
CTAAATCGTAACCTATTACTATCAAGAGCAATTAACCTACGCTCATTTCCAATAAATTACACTCTTTTCGTAACTTCCAGATGCAAAATTACAACTTTTATCGTTTTGTTGTATGCCTGAACAGCCTTAAAATGCATCATCGCAAAACAAAAAATCCATGACTTCTCCTGGATGGGGTCACGGCGCTATGGGGTCACGTCCTGTTCAGAAGCGATCAGTGTTACGACACTATGCCCGTGACCGTGACTTCGATGTCGCGTGCCAGAACGGCATTGTCTTTTATATAATGATAGAGCTCAACCAGAGGAGTCATCATATCGTCTTTGCCATTCTCAGGAATCCCCCCGCAGGTTGCGATCTCATCCGAGATTTTCTGTTCCGCGGCTTCGAGCGAGATATTCTCATCGTGAGCCATTCTGAAGAGTTTCTCTTTAAGTAAATCGGAGGATGAGAAGAGCTGTGTGTTGGCAACAAAAGAGAAACAGTCCTCAAGAAGCCTTGGCCATAATGTCATGTCGATTCTTGTCTGAAGGGAATCGATATAGAGACTCGTGCTCATGGCGCACCGCATAAGTCCCTCGACCGAGGATCGGCCGGAATGGTCGGCCGGAATGCCGGAAGGCTTATATAGGTCTCTGATGTCGGAGAATGCGAAACGAGGATTATATTCCGGTGAGTCCTTGGTGCGTTTGGCGACAGGGGTGGTGACTGCATAACAATAAGCGAGGAAGAGATTGATCTTGTGGATTATCAAAGGCGCGTTTTTCGCGAGCTTTTCTTTCTCCCTGGCAAGATGGATCTGACGCTGTCTTTCAATTTCCGACTCAACCTCAATCTCCGACTTCATTGATCCTACCGCATTGAGGAACAGACCCAGAATCACCAACCCGCACATCACTTCGATTGCAGTGATAGCCTGGGCCCAGCCATGAACAGGTGTATAATCGCCGAAGCCCAACGTCGATATGGTCACTATACTGTAGTATACCCACGACCCGAAATCGGTGGTCCCGTTGTCTGGGATGCGGAACTGAGAATCGGGAAGCAGCCAGTAGATGAATGCAAACACCGGCATGAGCCCTATATAAAGACATATCCAATAGATAGGCCTTACATTTGAAACGACATGAAAAAAATGTCTTATACTGTTGGAAAGCGACATGAAATCTGATATTTAACGATAGTTTTACTGATATAACAGTTGGAAAGTCGTATGGTTTGCTCATATATCCAACCGTTTCATGTCCATATCGCAGCAGAAATATATAAAAGACCGGCACCTTCCGATGCCGGCCGCCAGAACCTGTAGGGTTTGTTACTTATTCAGAGCATAGGCAAGGCATTCACGGCATTTCTCCGTGATATAGGCGTAGTCGGCCGCAGCCACCTTGTCTTTCGGGAAAAGCTTGCTGCCCATGCCTACACAGTATGCCCCGGCACCCATCCAACGGCTTATATTTTCGGCCGTCGGCTCAACGCCGCCGGTCACCATGATCTTCGACCATGGCATGGGGGCCATCAGCCCCTTGACGAACGACGGTCCGAGCACATCTCCCGGGAATACCTTGCAGAGGTCGCAGCCTGCCTCCTGGGCATATCCCACTTCCGTGACGCTGCCGCAGCCCGGAGTGTATGGGATTAGACGGCGGTTGCAGAGGCGGGCGACCTCCGGGTTGAAAAGAGGCCCGACCACGAAACAGGCACCGAGCTGGATATAGAGCGCAGCTGTCGCCGGATCTACCACGGAGCCGACACCCAATGCCAGATCAGGACATTCCTCCGATGCATATTTCACGAGGTAGCCGAAGATTTCATGGGCGAAATCCCCGCGGTTGGTAAACTCGAAGGCGCGTATGCCTCCATCGTAGCATGCCTTGACCACATTTCGTGCCTTCTCAAGGTCTTTGTGATAGAACACCGGCACCACAGGTGCCTCTTTCATCTTGGCAAACACTGCCTGCTTATCGAATCTTGCCATTATCTCTGCACTCTTCCGTTAGCGTTACCTCTTGCCAAAGCCTTGACCTCCTCGGCCGTGACAAGGTTGAAATCACCGTTGATCGTCTGCTTGAGCGCCGAAGCCGCAACTGCAAACTCCAGCGCTTCACCAGGCGACTGCATGGTGAGCAGTCCGTGGATCAGGCCACCCGAGAAGCTGTCGCCCCCGCCTACACGGTCGATGATCGGATCGATGTCATAACGACGGCTCTCGTAGAAATCCATGCAGTCGTAGAGCAGCGCTTTCCATCCGTTGTGGGTGGCCGAATACGACTCCCGCAGCGTTGAGGCAACATACTTGAACCCGAACTCCTCTGCCATGGCCTTGAAAATACCCTTATAGCCTTCGGCCGATGTCCTGCCTCCCTCCACATCCGCTTCCGGCTTAAAGCCGAGACAGAGCTCAGCGTCTTCCTCATTGCCGATGCAGACGTCGACATAGCTCATGAGGGGACGCATCACGGAGATGGCCTTCTCGCTCGACCATAGTTTCTTCCGGAAATTCAGGTCAACGCTTATCATGACGCCGTGGCGTCGGGCTGTCTCGCATGCAAGGCGCACCAGCTCGGCATCATTGTCGGAGAGGGCAGGGGTGATGCCACTCCAGTGAAACCAGTCGGCCCCTTCCATTATCCTGTCAAAATCAAAATCGTCGGGGGTAGCCTCGGCGATAGAACTTCCGGCCCTGTCGTAAATCACTTTCGACGGCCGCATCGAGGCGCCGGTCTCACAATAATAAATGCCCACCCGGTTTCCACCGCGGGCAATATAGTCTGTGCGCACTCCATATCTGCGCAGGGAGTTGAGGGCAGCCTGACCTACCTCATGCTCCGGCAGCTTGCTCACGAAATATGCCTCATGTCCATAATTGGCGCAGCTCACTGCCACATTGGCCTCGCCGCCACCCCAGATGGCATCGTAGGAGTCGACCTGCACGAGACGACGGCATCCGGCGGGGGAGAGCCTGAGCATGATTTCCCCGAGAGTCACTATCTTACTCATATCATCTCATTTCAAGATATTTCACTTTATCCATGTCTCCGTAGTCGAGGTTCTCCCCACCCATGCCCCAGATAAACATGTAGTTGGATGTTCCTGCGGCGGCGTGGATGCTCCATTCCGGACTCATCACGGCCTGTTCGTTGTGGAGCCAGATAAGTCGGTTTTCCTGAGGCTCTCCCATAAGGTGGCAGATGGCATTGCCTTCCGGCACCTGAAAGTAATAATATACCTCCACACGTCGGTCATGGGTATGGGCCGGCATGGTATTCCAGACTGAGCCCGGCATCAGCTCCGTGAGACCCATCTGAAGCTGGCATGGCCCTTCCACAAGCACATTGTTGGTGATGAGCTGGTTGATGTAGCGGTCGTTGCTCTCCTCCATGCTGCCGGCATGCATGCGGTTGGCCTTGATGCTTCCCTTGCGGCCGTCGATGGTTATGAGCTGGGTCTTATATGCCTTATGGGCCGGCGTGGAGTTGATATAGAAGCGGGCAGGATCGGATGCGTCTTTACTTCTGAACACAACCGACTTATTGCCTCGCCCCACATACAGGGCGTCCTTGAACTGAAGCTCATATTCCTTGCCGTCGACCACCACAATGCCCGGGCCTCCCGTATTGATCACTCCGAGCTCACGTCGCTCCAGGAAATACTCCGCTTTCAGAGGGTCGATTGTCTCCAGGACGACATCACGGCCCACGGGCACTACGCCGCCGTATATGATTCGGTCATACATGCTGTAGGTGAGCGTCACGGTGTTTTCCTTCATCACCTCCGTCATCATGAAATGCGAGCGCAGGCGTGAAGTGTCATAGCTTTTGAAGTCCTCGGGGTTGACGGCCCTGAGCATTTTCCATGTGGTCTGCGCCTGCCCCGCAAGGCAGACAAGAGCCGCAGCCACGGTTATAATACATTTTCTCATATTCTTTATTCTGTTGATTCCAATTTATCCGAGCCGGATCTGATCATGAGTGCCTCGTTGCGGAGAATGTGTATACGGTTCCACCACATCATGCCCATGCAGATGATCACGAGAAGGCCGCTTCCGATCCATTTGAGGTTGACAGAGGCCTGATAGATGATCCATGCTAGAGGCGACGACGCGAAGTCGAGCGATCCACCCTCGAAGCCTACCGGGATGGCCACTGCACTGTCGCCGGTTGCAGTAAACACATCCTTGGCAGCCAAAGTGAAGGCCGGAGCCAGATACGTCACGCTATACAGGCCGAGCACAAGCACCACAAGTCCCACGATGAATGTCTTTACCACATTGCCTTTTGTGAACGGCAGCACAAGTGGAAACACGTAGAACATGCCGGCGAGCGATGCAAGCGGCAGGAACTGATTGCCGGGAAGGATTACGGCGAGTGCGAGTGTGGCGGGAATAAGCAGCAGCGATACTACGAGGGTGGTGGGATTGCCGATTACAAGCGCCGGGCTCATGCCTATGTTCAGTCCGTCGGCACCCTTGAATTTCCTTGCGATCAACTGCCGCGTAGCCTCGGAGATAGGTTTCAGTCCCTCGATGAACAGAACAGTGACGCGGGGGATAAGTTCCATCACTGCGCCCATCTTGATTCCGAGACCAAGTATATAAGGTATCATGTCGACTATTTCCTTCCAGGAAGTGCAGGTGAGGCATCCGATGCCTACACCCACGATCACACCGAGAAACAAAGGCTCTCCGAGAAGGCCGAATCTCTTCTTCAGCCCTTCGGCGTCAATCTCGAGCCTCTGCATTCCGGGGATTCTGTCGAGGCCCTTGTTGATGGCCCAGGCAAACGGAGCGAAACCAGCGCAGAAGGGCTGCGGAATCGAGATGCCGTCCATATCTTTATAATAGTTCTGGAATTTTTTGGCGGTCATGTCGGCGAGCACAAGTGTGATAATATAGCACACCACAGCTCCGAAGAAGCCCCATGCGAGAGAGTCTGAGGCGAAATAGATGATCGCTCCTATGAATGCGAAGTGCCAGTAGTTCCAGAGGTCTATGTTAACGGTGCGTGTGGTTTTCGTAAACAACATCAACAGGTTGACACCAAGACATACGGGGATGATAAAGGCGCCCACGGCCGTGTTGTAGGCCACAGCGGCCGCGGCGGGCCATCCCATGTCGAAGACCCTGAGCTGAAGGTCGTAGATTTCGACTACGGAATTGAGCGCCGGGCCGAGTGCCGAAGTCAGAAGAGCCGTCACGATAGAGAGGCCAACGAAGCCGACACCGACCTTCAGGCCGGCCTTGAGAGCGTCGCCGAGCTTAATGCCGATGCAGACACCGAGTATAGTGAAGATCACCGGCATCATCACGGCAGCGCCGAGACCTATGATATAACTGAATACAGCTTCCATCACTTAGGCTGTTTGCCTATATAGGCCAGGATGCCTCCGTCGACATAGAGGATATGGCCGTTGACGAAATCGGAAGCATCCGAAGCGAGGAAGAGCGCCGGACCCATCAGGTCTTCGGGAGTGCCCCAGCGGGCTGCGGGAGTCTTCGATATGATGAAGCTGTCGAATGGATGACGGCTTCCGTCAGGCTGACGCTCGCGGAGCGGAGCCGTCTGCTCAGTGGCGATGTAGCCCGGGCCTATGCCGTTGCACTGTATGTTGTATTCGCCATATTCAGAGCAGATGTTGCGGGTGAGCATCTTCAGACCACCCTTTGCGGCGGCATAGGCGCTCACTGTCTCGCGACCGAGCTCGCTCATCATAGAACAGATGTTGATGATCTTGCCGTGTCCTTTCTTTATCATGCCGGGGATTACAGCCTTCGCGCAGATGAACGGACCCACGAGATCGATATCGATCACCTTGCGGAAATCATCGACCTTCATCTCCTCCATGGGGATACGCTTGATTATGCCGGCGTTATTGACAAGGATATCGATCGTGCCCACAGTCTTCTCGATGTCGGCCACCATGTTTCTGACAGCCTCCTCGTCGGTGACATCGCAGAGATAACCCTTGGCATCTATGCCGAGCTTGCGGTAAGCCTCCAAGCCACGGTCCACCGTCTCCTGACGGGAACAGTTGAACACTATCTTCGCACCCGCCTCAGCGAATGCCGTGGCAATGGCGAGACCTATGCCGTAGGCGGCTCCCGTTACGAGCGCGACTCTGCCTTCCAATGAAAAATTGACCATAATTCTATTCTGTTTCGTTTATTGAATATTCAAGCACATATACTTTTGACGAGGCGGGACTGTCGGCGGCCACCTTCTCTCCGTCGCCCTGATGCGTTTCCTGCACGAAGATATGAAGCTTCCTGTCTTCGTTCCAGAGGTTGGTATCGATCGAGGGCTCCCACGCATCCACGGGAAAATCGGTAAGGTCTTCCGTACTCCAGCTTCCGGACGCGAGATCGGGAGTGTAGGCCAGCGACACCTTGCTGCCACGTTCTTCATCGCGGAACACATACCATGCTCTGCGGCCGTCGCTCACGATTCTGGGACGTGATATTGGAATCATCTTTGTGCCGCCGCCTGAAAGAGAAAATGGAGCCGTGCGTTTTCCTACCTGTTGTGCGTGCCATCCGTATCCGTCATGCCACACGAGCCTGTATTGAGGCACATTGCTGTCGGCATCTCTCCAGTAGGTGGCTATATACGGATTGCCGTGGCTGTCGGCTGTCATACTGGTCTGATTGATGAGCTCGCTGTTCTGAGGTATTTTCCATACAGTCTCGGCCGATTCAAGAGTGATCGGAAGAGTATATGGAGAGCCGTCGCTTTTCCGCCATGTATGGCCGCCGTCAGCGGATTGCGCGTAGCAGAGATCATGATTGGTCTCCACCATCCATGTCTCTCGCCACACCCATGATAAATGGATTATGCCGTTTCCATCCACATGCATCTGCCAGTAGGCATTTCGTTTACCCTCGCCGTCTATCAGCACGTCCTGGATCCTTTCCCATTTTCCAGCCATGGGATCGTAGCCGTTGAGCACGAGATTCCCGTTGCCCGAGGCTCCTGAACGATAGGCGAAAAGCAGCCTGCCGTCAAGCATGGTATGGAATTCAGGATAGGTGACGTCGTTCTCGTCATTCCCGGTCATGGGGGAGAGGGGCATGAACTCAAGTCCTCCGGGCTCGACGGATCGCGCATATCTCAGAGGGTTGCCGTGATGGTCGAATGAAAGGTGGAGATATCCACGCCCGTCCACGCCCATGCTTATCACATTGTGCCCGTCGGCTATATTCCCTGTGAATCCGGTGTCGCTCAGGGTCCACCTGTCGCTGCCGAGTTTCCGCTTTCCGACCATGACATGCCCTTGCGGATTATAATAGGCTATATACTGTGTGTCGCCGTGGGTGGCGAGGGAACTCTCGCGGAATACGGCTGAGTTGACTGATGTGCGGCTGTATCCGTCGCCCGCCTCTATGAGTCTGTGCTCAGCTGCCCGGGCCGACATCAAGGCCGACACTGCGGCCAATGTTATGAAGAATCGCATGATGCCTTTATTTCTGATTCCCGGTTCTCAGATATTCCACCCAATCCTCGAGCGACGTGATATCCGTGCGGTCCCAGGCGTAACCCCAGTAATATCTGAACGGCTTGCCGGGAGCTACTGTTGAAACCGCCACAAGATGACTGTCGATCTCCGACACCGCCTCGACACCGCCGGGCACAAGGAGCCCCACGAGGGCTTTACCGTTGTCCGGGCCCTGCGTCGGGTCGGCCACTGCCACAATCCCTTCTCCTGAAGAAGAGAATCGCGCGGGATTGTCGCGAAGCGGAAATCCCGCCGCTATCTTTCTTTCAGACGACAGGCCGTCGTAATAAACCTCAGAATAATTAAGGTGGGTGGCTTTGTCGAGACGAATTTTCCTATGCTCTGTCACTGTGTCGCATCCTGCTACAGCCGGTGGAAAGTCAAGCCGGAACACCAGTGAGTCGGGAGTGTCGGCAATGACCTCGACAGTCTCATATGTCCAGGGCATCACGAGACGTCCATCTTCCAAAAGCGCTGTGGCTCCACATCCGAGAGTCGCGCCCACGGCGTAGCAGTCCATTCCTTTCCCGTGGTCTATATGGTAAGTGAATGAGTTCTCGAAGTCCTTTGCAGCAGCGGGGTCGATTTTTCCAAGCGAGTCGACCTTCGCCCAGTTCGCAGGATTGGTCTGCACGGCATAGAGCTCCTCAAGCACGAGCCCTTTGCCCGGATATTTCAGAAAAATGTCGTAGCCAAACGACTTCTCGCCGTTGCGACGAGTCTGCGGGCCGTAAGCTCGGAACGCGACGATATCGTTTTCCCATGCGAAATCATCGTTTCTTTCCGGATAGGCTTTTGCCGAGAATGAGCCGTGGCCGGAAGTCTGCGGCGCGGATGACCCGACAGCGCTCCCGGTAGCCGAGACTGCAATGACACCCGAGAGAAATACAATATGTGTTTTTTTCATATCCTGGGAATATGATTGAATTTATGCTTAGGTCTTAGTATTAAATCAAGAGGGGAGAGCCCCGCTAAGGTCAAGCCATAATCGGGCTGCGGATTACCTCCGGCCGCTATGGCTGCTGCAAAGTTAGCCACAATTACTATAAAATGCAAGCAACTAATCGAATCTTTGAAAGAATTTAAAACCGTAGGGAAAAATGGTAAAAATGTGGCAGAAGACAAACTTTTCGCGATTGCGATTTGTTTTAAGAATGTTAAAATATTAGATTACACAGTTTCCATCGAAACCTAATTATAAAAATTCATATTATGCATTTTTCACCCAAGGAGAAAGACAAACTGATGCTGCTCACAGTAGGCATGATAGCCGAACGCAGACTCAACAAGGGCCTCAAGCTCAACTATCCTGAGGCAGTGGCTTACATTACGAGCGCGGCGCTCGAGGGTGCTCGTGAAGGAAAGACAGTGGAGGAAGTGATGCACGACGCTGCAAACGTCCTTAAGAAAGAGCAGGTCATGGATGGCGTGGCCGACATGATCACTCTTCTACAGGTGGAAGCCGTTTTCACCGACGGCTCTCGTCTGGTCAGCATCCATCAGCCTATCAAGTGACAAGGCATCCAAAGGAATTCATCCATCAAAATTCGCTCAGTATATGGACAAGACAAACAACGCAGCCGGACAGAGCTTCGAGACCCCGACCGGCATATACCCCGGCATTCCCGACATCGCATATCCCAACACTCCGGGCTTCACGCCTAAGGAGCATGTGCCTGTAGGCGGCGTCATTCTCGCGGACACCCCTATAGAATACAACACCGACCGACGCACAGTGAAAATCAAAGTGCGCAACACCGGCGACCGTCCCATACAGATCGGCTCACACTTCCACTTCTTCGAGGTGAACCGCTATATGGAGTTCGACCGCAACAAGGCATTCGGCTACCATCTCAACATCCCTGCCACGACAGCCATCCGCTTCGAGCCCGGCGAGGAGAAGGAGGTAGAGCTCGTGCGCTACAGCGGAAAGACGCGCGTCATCGGCTTCAACGACCTTGTCAACGGATATACAGGCCTTGAAGACACTCCGACGTTCTATCCCAAGCACATCGAAGGTATGCGTCGCGTAGCGGAATACGGCTTCAAAAACGTCAGTGAGGATGAGGCCGACTCCGAATACACCCAGAACGAGGTGAAGAAATAACACCACACCCACTAAAACCAAGCTCAATCATGGCAACCATATCAAGACAAGAAAACAATATGCTGTTCGGCCCGACGGTGGGTGACAAGATCCGTCTCGCCAATACAGACCTCTATGTAGAGATAGAAAAAGACCTCCGCACATACGGCGACGAGCTCGTGTACGGAGGCGGCAAGACGCTCCGCGACGGCATGGGTCTGGCCAACGACTGCACATGCGATGCAGGAAGCCTTGACCTTGTGATCACCAATGTCACTATCCTCGACCCTCTGCTCGGAGTGGTGAAGGCCGACGTGGGTGTGAAAGACGGCAAGATAGCCGGTATCGGCAAAGCAGGTAACCCCAATGTGATGAAGGGTGTGACTCCCTCGCTCGTAACCGGTCCGTCGACCGACGCCATATCCGGCGAGCACCTGATTCTCACCGCGGCCGGCATCGACGGCCACGTGCATTTCTGCTCACCCCAGCAGGCCTACGACTGCCTCTCCAACGGCATCACTACACTGATCGGCGGCGGCATCGGTCCGACCGACGGCACCAATGGCACGACAATCACAGCCGGCCGTTGTAATATAGAGAAAATGATGCAGGCCGCCGACGGGCTCCCCATCAATGTCGGTTTTCTCGCCAAAGGCAACTCCTCGGTGCTCGAGACACTCAACGAACAGATTGAGGCCGGAGCCTGCGGATTCAAGAACCATGAGGACTGGGGCGCGACCCCGGCTTCGCTCAGAAGCTGCATGAAGAGCGCAGACCTCTATGACGTGCAGGTAGCAATCCACACCGACACCCTCAACGAAAGCGGATATGTGGAAGACTCAATAGCAGCGCTCGACGGCCGGACCGTGCATACCTACCATACAGAGGGCGCGGGAGGCGGTCATGCTCCCGACCTTCTCAAGGTGGCCTCCCTGTCAAACGTGCTTCCCTCCTCGACCAACCCCACTCTGCCTTTCGGCATCAACTCACAGGCCGAGCTCTTCGACATGATCATGGTCTGCCACAACCTGAATCCCAACATTCCCTCCGATGTGGCCTTTGCGGAAAGCCGTGTGCGTCCTGAGACACAGGCTGCCGAGAATGTGTTCCACGACCTGGGCATCATCTCGATGGTAAGCTCCGACTCACAGGCCATGGGTCGCGTGGGAGAGTCGTTCATGCGTACATTCCAGATGGCCTCATATATGAAGCAGGCTCGTGGCAAGCTCAAGGAAGATGCCGAAGGCAACGACAACTTCCGAGTGCTGCGTTATCTGGCGCAGATCACCATCAACCCGGCCATCTGCTACGGCATCAGCGATGTGCTCGGATCAATCGCCGTCGGCAAGATGGCTGACCTCGTGCTCTGGAGCCCCGCGATGTTCGGTGTCAAACCGGAGCTCGTGATCAAGGGCGGATTCATCAACTGGGCAAACATGGGCGACCCCAACTCCTCGCTCGTGACACCGCAGCCGAAGATTCTGCGCCCGATGTACGGCACACTTGCAAAAGCCATGCCCACAACCCGCATGACCTTCACATCACGTGCGGCTTTCGACAACGGAGTCAAGGAGAAATACGGTCTTGAGTCAATCATATATCCGGTGCATGGCGTTCGCCAGCTCACGAAAGCAGATATGGTGCGCAACTCAGCCACTCCACATATCGAGGTCAATCCCGAGACTTTCGAAGTCACAGTCGACGGACATCCCTGCACAGTGGCTCCCGCCAAAGAGCTTCCGCTCGCACAGCTCTATTGGTTTAGCTGACCATTTCATTTCTTCTCAATATAACCCTCGGGCGGGGGAGTGCCACCGACAGTCCCCCGCCCGGCTTTATCCAACCACTGTAGAAACGCAGTGGTCAAAATTACATGAAAATCTACTCTGAGATTATCGGAAACGTGAATCTTTCCGAAGACTGGAAACAAAGACTCGAAGGTCTCGACATCGACTATGTGGTGCTTGATCAATGGACGGCACAGAAATCGAGATTCCTCGGCAAAGGCACCTCAGGCGCCGAATATCCCGTAGCACTTGCACGCCATTCCCGCATCGTGGACGGCGACATCATAGAATATTCTCCGGAAGAAAAGAAGGCGGTAGTGATCCGCGTCGACCTCAGCCCGGTGCTCGTGATCGACATGAGCGCCCTCGAGGACCGCGACTCCGCAACAATCATAAGGCTTTCCGTTGAGCTTGGCCACGCAATAGGCAACCAGCACTGGCCTGCCGTGGTGAAAGGCACCAAGGTATACGTGCCTCTCACCGTCGACAAGACAGTGATGCTCTCCGTGCTCGAGATCCACCACATAGAGGGAATCACGTTTGATTTCCATCCCGGCATCGAGGTGATACCCTATCTCGCTCCCCATGAGGTGAGACGTCTTTTCGGAGGCGCCGGACACGAGAGCCACAGCCATGAACACGTGCACGCAGACCTCCACGACCATCCGCATGAGCATACCCACACCCACGATGGCATGACCCATTCCCATACTCATACCCACGATGACGACGCCCACCATCATCACCACGACGGGGATTCGGACAATGACTGCGGCTGCTCGCCGGCTTCCATCCACTGACAAAAGCGATAGCCTATGGAGATTCCACAGATAATGCACCTGCTGCAGTTCACCGATTCCACATTTCCTGTCGGCACATTCTCTTTTTCCAACGGACTCGAGACCGCTTCATTCGAGGGAATAGTGAAAGACGCCAGCACACTTGAGGAATTCACACGGTCGCAGGCCCGTCAGGCCGCCTTCAGCGACGGAGTAGCAGCCATTCACACCCATCGCGCGATGCTCCGCCACGACTATGAGGCGGTGAAGCATATCGACAGCTACCTGATGATATTCAAGATGAACGCCGAGGCCCGACTGATGCTCCAGCGCATGGGCAAGAAGCTCGCCGAGCTCGCTGTCAGGCTTTTCGACTCGGAGATCATATCGGAGTGGCTCCGCGATATCAAGGAAGGCAAGACACCGGGAAGCTATCCTGTGGCTCAAGGACTCGTATTCGCAGCGGCTGGGATATCCGAGCGCGACCTCTTCTGCTCCCATCAGTATGGGGTCACGAATATGGTGCTCAGCGCGGCGCTCCGGTGTGTGAAGGTCTCCCATTATGACACGCAGATCATCCTGTCGCGCCTCGCCGGCGAGACTGAATCGCTCTACGAAGAAGCCGCAGCCATGGATCTCGAGGAGATGAACGCATTCTTTCCGCAACTCGACATCCTCGCCTCACTTCACGAGAAAGGGAACATGCGTATGTTTATGAACTGATGCATAATAATTTAATAGCTGATAATAAAAAGCAATGAGTAATACTTGCAGAATAGGCATAGGAGGCCCCGTGGGCTCCGGCAAAACGGCTCTCATCGAGGCCATCACTCCCAGACTTCTTGAGCTCGGACAGAAAGTACTGATCATCACCAACGACATAGTGACCACCGAAGATGCCAAACACGTGAGGAAAACCCTTAAAGGAATTCTTCTGGAAGACAAGATCATAGGTGTGGAGACAGGAGCCTGCCCCCATACAGCGGTCAGGGAAGATCCCTCCATGAACATCGCCGCCGTGGAAGAGATGGAGGAGCGCTTTCCCGACACCGACATAGTGCTCATAGAGAGTGGAGGCGACAACCTCACCCTCACTTTCTCCCCGGCTCTCGTCGACTTCTTCATCTATGTGATCGATGTGGCCGCCGGCGACAAGATTCCCCGCAAGGACGGACCGGGCATATCGCAGAGCGACATACTCGTAATCAACAAGACCGACCTCGCGCCTTATGTTCACGCCGACCTCTCGGTGATGGACCGCGACAGCAAGCTGATGCGTCCCGGCAAGCCTTTCGTCTTCACCAACTGCATGACGGGGGAGGGCATCGACGAGCTCGTGGACCTCATCTCCAGGATGGCGCTTTTCGACAAAACAGAAAACAAATAAGACATGCTCACCACCGACAAGAAACTCGAGAAGACCGTGGCTCCCGAGGTCGACTTCTCGAATGCACGCGAGATGAGACGCTATCTCGAGGAGCCGAAGGCGATGTATGTCAACGCCCCGGGCAAGCACGGCTATCTGCGTCTTGGTTTCGAGCTCGACGCCAGAGGCAAGAGCATCCTTCGCGACCTCGACCGCAGGGTGCCCCTCATAGTGCAGCAGGAGCTATATTTCGACGAGGCGTGGCCGCAGCTACCCTGCGTCTATATCCTGTCTTCGGGAGGCCCGAATGTCGACGGCGACCGCTATCAGCAGGATATCACCGTAAAGAAGGATGCATTCGCATGGGTCTCCACGGGCGTCGCCACCAAGCTCGCAGTGATGCGCTATAACTACTCCGGGCTCGTGCAGAACATAGTGGCCGAGGAAAACGCATATCTCGAGTTTATGCCGGAACCGGTGATTCCATGCCGGCATTCACGCTTCATCTCCGACACACGCCTCTGTGTCGACAAGACGGCTACCGTCTTCTACAGCGAGATATTCATGCCCGGGCGCAAATACCACAAGGAGGGAGAGCTGTTTGAATACGACATATTATCGGTGTGCAGTCATGGAGAAAGGCCCGACGGGCAACAGCTGTTCAGGGAGAAATTCGTCATAGATCCGAGATTGAATCCCCCGCGCGCCCTGGGGGTAATGGGCACCTTCGATGTCTTCGCCAACGTACTCGTCATGACTCCTCCCGACAAGGCGGATACGATATATGAAAAGACACCGGCCTATCTCGACCGCGACAACAGGCTCGCGGCAGGCATCACCAGGCTTCCAAACGACGCCGGTCTCCTCTTCAAGGCTCTCGGCATGGAGCCCGGACCCGTGAAGAAGCTGGTCAGGGAGTTCTGCTCCACTGTGCGTCAGACTGTCAAGGGGATACCGGTCCCACCGGAGTTCCCCTGGAGATGAAATGCCGACCTTATCATGGCGGCCGTGGCCAGAACGGTCACGGCCGTTTTCTAATATGGATATTTATAACTAACTTTGTGGTCGATACATAACCTTAATCGAATTCGCAAATCCAAGCAACCATCATGAGACAGATCATTCAGATAGCGCTCGCCATGGCAACGGCACTGCCGGCCATCCCGTTCAGCTCGTCGGCGCAGACAGCAAATCCAGAAAGCGCCACAGACTCTCTCTACCATTTCAAGAACAATGGCAATCCGCTCATCACACACAAGCATACCGCCGACCCCGCTACCATGGTGATAGGCGACACCCTATGGCTCTTCACCGGCTACGATGAGCCCGGCAACAAAGAGGGCTACCATATGCCCAACTGGTGTGCGTTCTCGACAACCGACATGATCAACTGGGTCGAGCATCCCATCCCGGTAAGAGCCGACGACTTCAAATGGAACGACGCCCATGTCTCCTTCGCCGGCCATCCCGTGAAGGGACCAGACGGGAAATATTACTTCTATTCCTCCACCAACTGGTGCGGCATCGGAGTGGCCAGGGCCGACAGACCTGAGGGCCCGTATGTCGATGTGCTCGGCAAACCGCTGCTCACCAAGGACGACTGCGCCGGAGCCACCCACAGCTGGGTATGCATCGACCCCGCCGTCTTCATAGACTCCGACGGCCAGCCCTACATATTCTGGGGCAACAAAAACGCCTACTACGCCAAGCTGAAACCCAACATGACGGAGATCGACGGAGAAATCCACCAGCTCGACCTCAAGGATTTCACCGAGGCACCGTGGGTTCATGAGCGCAACGGCATCTACTATCTCACCTACGCAGCCCAGTGGCCGGAGAAAATAGCATATGCAGTGAGCGACAACATCAACGGCCCATGGGAATACAAGGGAATCATCTCCGAGGTGGCAGGCAACAGCAACACCACACATCCGGCAATCGTCAATTTCAAGGGTCGTGACTGGTTCTTCTCGCATATCGGAGGACTCGGCGGCGGAAGCGGAAGCCGCTCGATCATCATCGAACCTCTATATTACAACAGCGACGGCACAATCATGAAGATCAATCCCTCGACAGCCGGAGCATCAGTGGAGTATTCAGCGCTCGACAATCTCCACAATCCCATCCTCTCGGATTTCCACGCCGATCCGGAGATAATGTATTCCAACAAGACGGGACGCTACTACATCTATTCAACCACCGACGGCACTCCCGGATGGGGCGGTCACTACTTCAGGGTCTTCTCCTCGGGCAATCTCACCGACTGGACCGACTGCGGCATCATGCTCGACCTCAAAGGAAGCCAGGTGGAATGGGCTTCAGGCAATGCCTGGGCTCCCGCCATCATCGAGAGAAAGGAGGGAGACACCTATAAATATTACTTCTATTACAGCGGCCACAATCCCTCCACCGGACGCAAGGAGATAGGCGTAGCGGTCAGCGATGATCCGGCAGGTCCTTTCTATGACCTCGGCCACCCGATAATATCCGAATCTCCGACAGGCTCAGGCCAGCAGATCGACGTCGATGTCTTCCAGGACCCAGTCACAGGGAAATATTATATCTACTGGGGCAACGGCTACATGGCCGGCGCCGAGCTCAACGACGACCTCACATCCATCAAGGAATCGACAGTCACTGTCATGACTCCCGAGGGAGGCACTCTTCAGGATTACGCCTACCGCGAGGCTCCATACGTGTTATACCGCGACGGCATCTACTATTTCCTATGGTCGGTCGACGATACCGGTTCTCCCAACTATCATGTGGCGTACGGCACATCGCAGTCGCCCCTCGGCAAGATTGAGGTGGCCAAGAATCCCGTCATACTTCAGGCCGACGAAGAGAAAGGAATCTACGGTCCGGCACATAACTCTGTAATCAACATACCGGGCACTGATGAATGGCGCATCGTGTACCACCGCATCAACCGCCACTACGTGGATCCGGACAAGGCACCGGGCATCCACCGCGAAGTCTGCATCGACAGGCTGGAGTTTAACGACGACGGCACAATCCGAAAAGTGACCCCGACACGCTGACATTCCGTCATCATATCAATTCAATAAAAACGCCTATCCATCATTTTGACGAATAGGCGTATTATTTATTTCCTTGGAAGGATTCGGAATCAATACTTGATGTCGTTCCATGCCGGGGGAGTCTTGCCCATCAGATGCTTCACGAAGAAGTCGTAGCGCTTGTGGTCGCCGTAAGCCTCGCCCATGGTGTGGTGGGCACCGGGAATCACCACAAGCTCGAATTCCTTGTTGGCCTTGATCAGGGCATTTGCCACCTGCATGGTTGAGGCCGGGTCGACATTGTCATCGATCTCACCCACCACGAGCATCAGCGGACGCTCCAGCAGATGGGCGTTGGCCACGTTGCTGCATTCCTCATAGCTCTCGTCGACGGGATAACCCATCCAGAGCTCGTTCCACCATATCTTGTCCATTCTGTTGTCGTGGCAACCGCATGCCGAATATGCGGCCTTATAGAAGTCGGGATAGAGGAGCACTGCATTTGTCGACTCCTGACCACCGGCCGAACAACCATAGATCCCCACATTGTCGATGTCGATCTCAGGATATTTTCCGGCGGCGGCACGCAGCCATGCGATATGATCGGGGATGCCGGCGTCTTTCAGGTTCTTATAGCACACGTTCTCGAAATCGCGGCTGCGGAAGGAAGTGCTCATGCCGTCGGCCATCACCACGATGAAGCCAAGCTCTGAAAGCGGCACCATCCAGTAGTTGCAGGAAAGAAACTTCTTGGGTACATACTGGTCGCCGGGGCCTTGGTAGATATATTCCACCACCGGATATTTCTTCGAAGGGTCGAAATTTGACGGACGCTGGATGAGTCCCCAGATCGGAGTCTTGCCGTCGCGGCCCGGAGCGGTGAACACCTCCGGAGCGCGCCAGCCGTTGGCCAGGAGTTGCGAGATGTCGGCCTTCTCGAGCTGCTTCAACTCGCGTCCGTCGACTGCTGAACGCAGAACGGCCACAGGAGCCTCCGTTGGCGACGACCATACATCCACCAGATATTTCATGTCGGGAGAGAAAGTAGCCTCATGATAGCCTTGGGCCGGCGTCAGATCGGTGAGGCCGCTACCGTCGAAGCCTATGCTGTAGTAGTGGATATTGTAAGGGTCTTCGTCCTTGTTTACGCCGTTGGCAGAGAAGTATATCTTCTCATTGTCTTCATCCACATCGAGCACCTCGCGCACATACCATTCACCTTTTGTGATCTGATGGAGCGGCTTGCCTGTGGCGCGATCATACATATAAAGATGGTTCCAGTTATCGCGCTCGCTTGCCCATATCATCCGTTTGCCATCGGAGAGCATGCGACGCATCACTCTCGGATAGTTGACGTATTTGTCGGACGTCTCTTCCACCAGGGGACGCACCTGTCCGTTGTCGGCCGAAAGCTCAAGCACACAATACACCTTGTGGCCCCGCTCATTGTAGTCGAACACAATGCCGCTGCTGTCATCGTTCCATTCAGGGCCGTAAATCTCATACTGATGATCGAAGAGCTCGGTCGATGGAATCACCGCCTCTCCTGTCTCGACATTGAATATACACGGCACCTTGAAACGAAGTTCATCGCCGGGCTTGGCATACTCCTGCTTATGGAGCTTAGGCTGACGCTGGTCGGCAGGCGACGACTCCACATAATAGACATATCGCTTCTCGGCCGGGCGTATCCTACACGACGCTACCTTCTTGCTGTCGGGGCTCCACGAGATCCATGACGAATAATAGTTGCCGTCGGTGCCATCGATACTGAGGGCCGTCTCCTTGCCAGTCGAGTTGTCTTTCACATAGACATTGCTGTTTTTTATGAAGGCGGTCTTCGTGCCGTCGGGCGACAATACAGGCGCGGCACCCTTCTCATCGTCGACCACCATCCAGTGGGGCATCTCGGGCGGCACAGGGATGGCACCGAGATCCTGGAGCCGGTTGCTCTTCACCGCATACAGCCACACCTTGCCGGCATGATTGAACCGGAGCGTGTCGCCCTTGGGCGACACCTGGAGAGCGCTCAGATAGAGGCTGTCGGGACTCACATGCCCGGCCGATGCTGAAAGGCGAGCTGCAAGCCCTGCATGATCAAAAAGATCAACGCGTTTGCCGTTTTCCGCATTTACCCTGACGTAACGTCTCCCGTCCGGGGTCTCCCTCACATACCAAAAAGAGGGGAGACCGGAAAGCCATACGGGCCTGACGTTGGAGTAATACACATTCCGGGCACCAAAACGCTTTGGTGCGTCATAAGCACGGTTGTAATCTTCAAGGATGCCCTGGGCTGGCATCGATAGCGCAGCCATTGCCATTACCGGCAGAATTAAAGTTCGCTTCATAGTATGTCTGGTTGGTTCCTTTGATTCCTATCCTACAAAGTTAATAAAAATATTTACCATTTCACCGCCTAAATCAAAACAGAGGGGCGGCAGTGATGTCGCCTCTCTGTTTTGAATGACTTTAATATGTTGATTATCAGAACTCTGACGAAAAATGAAAGTGAATCTTGGGAAAATCTGTCCGGGCCATCTGAAGCACATAGTTGGAGTCGGCGAGAAACACATCGCGTCCTTCCTTGTCGACAGCCATGAACTGATGCTTTCGCTTCTTGAAAGCCGCGAGGGCTTCCGCATCGTCCGATTCCACCCAGCACGCCTTGTAGAGGCTGATCGGCTCCCAGCGGCACTGCGCACCGTATTCGTGAAGCAGACGGTATTGTATCACCTCAAACTGAAGCTGACCCACGGTTCCGATGATCTTACGGCCGTTGAAGCTGTTGGTGAAGAGCTGTGCCACGCCCTCGTCCATAAGCTGCTTGATGCCCTTGTCGAGCTGCTTGGCCTTCATCGGGTCGGCGTTCTCGATATATTTGAACATCTCGGGAGAAAAAGAGGGGAGACCCTTGAAGTGAAGCAGCTCGCCACCTGTGAGGGTGTCGCCGATCTTGAAGTTTCCTGTGTCTGGCAGGCCCACGATATCTCCGGGATATGCCTCGTCGACCACGCTCTTCTTCTGTGCCATGAAAGCCGTCGGCGCCGAGAAACGCATCATCTTGTCGCTGCGCACATGACGGTAATTGACATTGCGCTCGAACTTGCCCGAGCAGACCTTCACGAAAGCGATACATGAGCGGTGGTTGGGATCCATGTTGGCGTGAATCTTAAACACGAAGCCGGTGAACTCCTCCTCATGGGGATCAACTTTCCTCTCCACGGCCTCGATGGCTTTAGGCGAAGGGGCGATCTCCACAAAGCAGTCGAGAAGCTCTTTCACACCGAAAGTGTTGAGGGCGGAGCCGAAGAAGACGGGCGCCACATCGCCGGCCAGATACTGCTGCTTGTCAAACTCAGGATATACACCCTCTATCAGCTCGAGATCCTCACGCAGCTTCGCTGCATCGGCCTCACCCACGCGTGTGTCAATCTCCGGAGAATTGATGTCGTCGATGGCCACGCGCTCCGAAACGGTCTGCTTTGAGGGAGTGAAAAGGTCGAGGCCATGCTCATATATGTTGTAGACGCCCTTGAACTTCGCTCCGATGTTGATGGGCCACGACAGGGGTCTCACCTTGATCTGGAGCTCCTGTTCAAGCTCGTCGAGGATGTCGAAGGGATCGCGACCCTCGCGGTCGAGCTTATTGACGAATATGATCACCGGGGTCTTCCTCATACGGCACACCTCCATGAGGCGGCGCGTCTGTGTCTCCACACCTTTGGCCACATCGACCACGATAATCACGGAGTCGACGGCGGTGAGGGTTCGGAAGGTGTCTTCCGCGAAATCCTGATGGCCCGGTGTGTCGAGGATATTGATCTTATAATCGCCATAGTTGAAGCCCATGACCGAGGTTGCCACGGAGATACCCCTCTGTTTCTCGATCTCCATCCAGTCGGATGTAGCTGTCTTCTTTATCTTATTGCTCTTTACAGCTCCGGCCACGTGGATGGCGCCGCCGAAGAGGAGGAGTTTTTCGGTGAGAGTGGTCTTACCGGCGTCAGGATGCGATATGATCGCGAAAGTGCGCCTCTTTTCTATTTCCTTGTCAAGTATGTCGCTCATGATGTGATGTTGGTTCAGTCGTCGTTCTCAAGCTCGTTGTTGTAGTCTTTCTTATAGTAATGCGCGAGCAGGGCCAGGAATTTCGATATCTGCGAGGCAGCGTCGAGTGTCTCCTTCGATATCTCCTTGCCCTGAAGGCGCAGCATGAGGATGCCGTAGAGGGCGTTGAAGCAGGTCTCTATCTCGCCGGCCTTCTGCTCGCCGGCCTTGGACCTCAGCTCGACGATATACGGCAAGGTATGATAGAACTGAGCGTTGTAGGCCGCGAACTTAGGATTGGCCATCAGCCGGCGGTGAAGGTCATCGAGCGCTATGATCACGTTCTTGTTGAGCTGGAGATGTCCCTTCTCAGCCACCCCCTCCAGCCGCATCATGTCGATAAGCGACTCATACCATTCCCTCATCTCCTTGCGCTGCTGGTCGGTGAGGCCGGTATAATGCTTTATCACCGTCTCCTCGATTTTGTCTATATCGAGTCCGTTGGCGCGAATGAGGTCTTCTATCTGCCACATATATAGCAGATATTCCGCTATATTCTCCCGTTTTTTCTGAGAAGCTGTAATCATTTCTGTCCGCTTGAATTATTCTGCAAAGTTAGCAATAATCCCGCTCTTTTACAACTAAGAAGCCGGAGCCAACGCTGTGGTTTCATTCTTTTTCACTAATTTTGCATATCAATCACCAAACCCATGCTGACACTCACATATATCTGCCATTCCTGTTTCCTGCTCGACACTCCGGATTGCGCCGTAGTGTTCGACTACTGGAAAGACCCCACAGCCGAAGATTCCGCACATCCCCGCTTTCTCGACACAATTCCGCCCGACAAACCATTATACATAATGGTTAGCCATCACCACAAGGACCATTTCGTGAAGGAAATCTTCGATTGGAACCCGCGCTTCAGCCATATCCATTACATACTCAGCAAAGATGTGGCGCGCCACGCCCGTCATTATCTCAAGGCCGACAGCCTCTACCGTGGCGTCAAGCTCGATGCCGAAGACTACACGGTGATGAGGCCGGAAGAGACATATACCGATAAGAATATCTCAGTAAGGGCATTCGGATCGACCGACACCGGTAATTCATACGTGGCAGAAATAGCCGGCCTACACATCTTTCATGCGGGCGACCTGAATGCCTGGATGTGGAAAGACGAGTCGACTCCGGTTGAGGTTGCGCAAGCGATTCAGGCTTACAACCGGATACTTGCAGGGATTGCTTCTGAATTTCCTGCTCTCGATATTGCCATGATGCCGGTAGATTCCAGAATCGGCACCGACTATTTCACCGGAGCCGCCATGCTTGTGAGAAGCATCGACGTGAGGCATTTCTTTCCGATGCATTTCGCACTCGGCTCAGAAGAGGAGCAACGACACCGACGCCGCGATGCGCTGGCGTTCGATCTCTACGCCAATCCGGATCGTGGCGAATATATCGGTCTTGCCTCACCATACGCCAGCTTCTCGATGGCATAGTCCATCGATGTCAGCGGCGCTGCATCACGAGGCGCGCGAAGAGGAGGGGAGTGCCCGATTCTTTTTCCACAAGCGAGAAGGAGCTCAGGCTGACATCGCCCTCCGGAGCCACGTCATGACGCATAATCTCCACCGGCATACCGTAGCGGGCCTCATGCAGGAAACTCATCTCGAGACGCTTCACAAAGGCAGCGTCGAAATCCTCCAGACTGAACTGATTGAGAAGCATGGTGAGGTACCTCACGGTGTTGACGTGTCGGTAGGAGTCGAGATCACAATACTTAAACGTGTATGGGCGAGGCGGTGCTGTAGCGATAAGAGCGCCTTTTGGCAGATCTTCGCCGGATGTCGCCACTATGGGGATATGTCGCGCCTGGCGTGAGATAGGACATCGCATTCCATTGTCGATTAGCGAGGTGTCGAAATCCAGATGCTCAAGACTCACTCCTTCACGGGTAGCTTTGTTGAGCACCATCCATATAGAACGCGCATATCCTATCGGATTGCCGTCCATGTCGTCGACACGAAACGCACGCTGTGAGAAGTGGCGGTTCCACCCCTCCACCCATGTGTGAAGTGTGTAGTCCTGATTGACAGCGGGATATCTCTCCATCTCGACCGTGAGACGCGAGAGCACCCATCCGGCGTTGAGATGTTCCATCGATGGATTGCCTATTCCAAGCGAATTGGCATGGGAAGTGGCGATGTCGATAATCTTGGTGACAAAGGCTGTCAGCGCGAGCTTCTGCTCCGGATCGGCCTCCGCGGCCGATGCGAAATATTTCTCAGTCAGTATCTTCTGCTTCATAATGTATAGCGTGGCAATCACGCATGGCAGCCGGTGTCAACCCTGCGGCCGTATTGCCTTATGCAAAATTAATAAAATTTTCTCAAGTATCCTCGCAAGCGCCTGTCTCGTCACGTTTTTTAATGCCTATAGGCAGAAATGTCGCGATTTATATTTAATTTTGCATTCTATTTCAGATGGCACACCATTATTTTCTGAACCGCATAACCAATCTGTGGGCCGGAATCATGCTCTCCAGCCTGTTGTGTCTGGGCTTCTCCGGATGCAGCAGCAGCCGGCATGTGCCTGAAGGCCAATTTCTTCTCGATAAGGTCTCCATCATGGTGCCCGACAGCGTGAGGGGGCTCGACAAGGAGGAGCTGCTCACTTATCTTCGGCAGCAACCAAACCATAAGATGCTATGGGCCACTAAATTCAGGCTCGGGATCTACAATATGAGCGGTCGCGACACCACGAAATGGTACAACCGCTGGGTTCGCAGGCTCGGTGAGCCGCCGGTGATCTACGACACCCTTCTCACCCGAGAAAGCGCCTCCCAGCTTCAGAAGGCCCTCACCAACAAGGGATACCTTCATTCCTCAGTGACGGTGGACACCGTAGCCGACCACAGAAAGAGGAAAATGACGGTGAACTATCATCTCGATCCAGGAAAGCCGCACGTGATTGAAAATATCGAGTATAAGTTCGCCAACGACACCCTGAAGGAACTGATCATGCGCGACAGCCTCCACTTCGTGGTGCGCAAAGGCGACCGTCTCGACCGCGCGACGCTCGACATCCAGAGAGACATAATCACCAATTATCTTCGTAACCACGGATATTACGGTTTCGCCAAAGAGCTCGTCACCTTCAATGCCGACACCACAACAGGCAGTCTCGACGTAGACCTCACGATGACCGTGCGGCCTCCCTATCAGCGCCCAAATTCCACCGACCAGATCAAGACACACGAGGTCTATATCGTCAGAAACGTGTATTACGTCACAGACTTCGACGCATCCAACCCAGATTCACCACTGATCGATGCCAGACGCGATACCGTAAGGTATAAAGATATCTCCGTCATATACGGAGAGAAACGTTATCTCCGACCATCTGTGCTCTACGACAACTGCTTCATCAGGGCCGGCAGCGAATACCGGCAGCGCGATGTCGACCGCACCTATCAGGCCCTCTCCCGTCTTTCCATCCTGAAGTTCATCAATGTCAGATTTCGTCAGGTAGCGGAGGCCGACGGCATAGGCTTCCTCGACGCATATATACTGCTGACGCCGGCCAAGAGCCAGAGCTTCGCCATCGAGGTGGAAGGCACCAACTCGGAAGGTGACCTCGGCGCGGCCCTCTCGTTAAGCTACGCCCACCGCAATATAGGCAAAGGCTCCGAGACACTCACCACAAAGGTGAGGGGAGCATATGAATCGCTTAGCGGGAATCTCGACGGCCTCCTCCACCACCGATATATGGAATATTCGCTCGACCTCGGCATCAATTTCCCGAAGTTCAAGGCGCCGTTCCTGCATGAGGCGTTCAAGAGAAACATCAATGCCACCACTGAGCTCCATCTCTCCATGACGTATCAGGAACGCCCCGAATACACCCGCATCATCTCCAACGCCGGATGGAGTTATAAATGGCAGGAACGCTTCTCGCGCAATCGGCATATATTCACTCCCATCGACATCAACTACGTATATCTGCCGGAAAGCACATATAACTTCATCGACCAGATAGCTCCCGACAACCCTCTGCTTCGCTACAGCTATGAAGACCATTTCATCATGCGCATGGGCTACACCTTCTACCACTCCAACAAGCGACCCGACGCTCCCTGGCGACGCGGAAGGCAGAGAGACATCTACACCGTGCGCGCCAATGCGGAGATCGCCGGCAATCTCCTCTACGCTCTGAGCAATATCTTCGATTATCAGGCAGGCCATCACGAAAATCCCTACAAGGTGTTCGGCATCCACTATTCGCAATATTTCAAGGTTGAGGGTGATTTCGGCTATCTACACGTATTTGACAGCCGCAACTCCCTGGCTGCCCATTTCGGACTCGGCATAGGATATCCATACGGCAACTCCTCCATACTTCCCTTCGAGAAGAGATTCTATGGCGGTGGCGCCAACGGAGTGAGAGGGTGGGACGTGCGCACACTCGGGCCCGGCTCCTATCCGGGCTCGAACTCAGTGAGCGACTTCATCAACCAGTGTGGCGACATCCGCATTGACATGAGCGTGGAATACCGCGCCAAGCTCTTCTGGGTCTTTGAGTTAGGTGCATTCATAGATGCCGGCAATATATGGACTATACACAATTATCCCAATCAGAAGGGAGGAATGTTTCATTTCAATTCGTTTTATAAACAGATCGCCCTCGCCTACGGTCTCGGCCTCCGCATGGACTTCTCGTATTTCATGCTCCGTTTCGACCTCGGCATGAAAGCCCACAATCCCGCAATGGGAGCCGAGCCATGGCCGCTGATCCATCCGCGCTGGAAGAGAGACTCCTCGTTTCATTTTTCCATCGGATATCCGTTCTGAACCACTTAAACACGCAATTATGAAAAGACTCGCCATATTCGATCTCGACGGCACCCTGCTCAACACCATCTCCGACCTCGGGGCATCCTGCAACTACGCTCTCGAAGCCCTCGGCTTCGCTCAGCATCCGATTTCCGCCTACAACTACATGGTGGGCAA
Organism: uncultured Muribaculaceae bacterium; assembly: GCA_947626355.1. Lineage (GTDB taxonomy): Bacteria > Bacteroidota > Bacteroidia > Bacteroidales > Muribaculaceae > Lepagella. The sequence goes on along the minus strand of CANQRV010000038.1, from coordinate 1,725 downwards.
CGGTGTCAGGAAACTTCTCGAAAGGGCACAGCCGGATGCCTCTCCGGAGACTATCGACGCGCTGCTCGTGAAATTCCGCGAGCACTACGACCTCCACAACACCGACACGACGAAGCCCTATCCCGGCATTCCGGAGCTGCTGCATACCCTTCACGACCGCGGCGTGGCTCTTGCCGTTGCCTCCAACAAATACCAGAAGGCGGCCTCGCAAATCATATCTCATTTCTTTCCCGACATTCCGTGGGTAGCAGTGCTTGGGCAGAACGACACGCGCCCAGTGAAACCGGATCCCTCGATAGTGTTTGAAGTGCTCTCGATACATCCCACAAAAAAAGCCGATGTCCTCTATATAGGAGACTCGGCTGTGGATATCGACACCGCACGCAGGGCATGTGTGGAGTCAATAGGGGTCACCTGGGGATTCCGTCCGGTGTCGGAGCTGCGTAAGGCATGCGCCAATCATGTGGTGAGCAATCCCGAGGAGATCCTCAAATATCTCGACGATCCCTTCTGAGCTTATGCGTGCTTCGCGTCAGATCATTCATGTATGAAATTCGTGAAGTTCTCCCGCTCCTGCGGTGGCAGTCCCCCAAGGTCCTTGGCCATGGCGATTGCCTTCAGCAGGAAGGCCATGTTGCGTCCGAGGTTGCGCATGGTCTGCAGTCCCTCGAGGTCTTCCTCCACATCTTTCGGCGTATAGCCATGCACTTCGTTCCAGTAGGTGCTTGAAGCTATCGGCATACTGCTGATAGTGAAATATTTGTTGATGTCGTCGAAAGCCGACGTCGAGCCGGCCCTGCGCGACGAGACTACAGCGGCGCCCACCTTCATGGTCTTGTCGACAGAGGCGAAGGTGCTGTAGAAGAGTCGGTCGAGGAATGCATGGAGCTGGCCGTTGGCTCCTGCGTAATATGTCGGAGTGCCCACGATGATGCCGTCGGCCTCGGCGAATTTCGGAGCGGTGGCGTTTACGAGGTCGTCAAACACGCATTTATTATGCTGGCGGCAGTAGTGGCAGGCAATACATCCGCGAATATCCTTGTTTCCGACGTGGATCATCTCGGTGTCGATGCCGTTCTCATGGAGCATTTTCTCCACTTCGTGAAGCGCCCTTACGATGCAGCCGTTGATGTCAGGACTGCCGTTGATGAGTAATACTTTCATAATTTCCGAATGAATGATTATAGGTTCCTGAAATTATAACCCTCCGCAATCCGGAATTGTTTCCACGACATCACACGCCAAACGGGTAAAATCCGTTTAATGACAATATAAAACGGGGGAGGGCAGCACATCGATGATATGCTGCCCTCAGACTTGTGTCCGAAATGAGACTCGAACTCACACGGCCTAATGGCCACTACCCCCTCAAAGTAGCGCGTCTACCAATTCCGCCACCCGGACATCGTGTCGGCATCAAGCCTTGGAGCGAAAAACGGGACTCGAACCCGCGACCCCAACCATGGCAAGGTTGTGCTCTACCAACTGAGCTACTTTCGCATAATGAACCGCACTCCTGCGATTCCGCCTTTCGGCATTATCGTGTCCGAAATGAGACTCGAACTCACACGGCCTAATGGCCACTACCCCCTCAAAGTAGCGCGTCTACCAATTCCGCCACCCGGACATCGTGTCGGCATCAAGCCTTGGAGCGAAAAACGGGACTCGAACCCGCGACCCCAACCATGGCAAGGTTGTGCTCTACCAACTGAGCTACTTTCGCAT
>CANQRV010000037.1 GCA_947626355.1 uncultured Muribaculaceae bacterium | reverse complement strand
TTTTTATATAAAAATATTTGAAAAGGAGACAGAGTAGAAGTGAAAAAAGAATACATATTCCCTCTGTTACTTATTGCCTTAAATATAGGAGCAGGGATTATTTACGCAGTTGAAGGAGATTAAAATGAATAACATTGCATACATAGTAACGTTTGCATCCATTATCGGCACAGTGGCAAACAGTTTTCAAAAGCGTTGGTGCTTTTGTATATGGCTTTGCACAAATGCCTTTTGGTGCATATACAACATTATAAATAAGCAGTATGCTCAGGCTTTGCTCTATCTATTTAATTTTATTATGGCAATCATCGGCTTAGTGAAATGGAAAAATAATTGAAAGGAAAATTGATATGGCAAAAGAAGTGTTCATGTGCCGCCCTTGTGCTGAAAAATTGAAAGCAGCAGGCAAGTGTATAATGCACTCACCTGTAAAAGACAAAGGCGACTGTTATAACTGTAAGAGCCGCAGATTCGGCTATACCTGTGAAATTATAAAAAGGAGCAGGAAAAATGAAAAAAATGATACTTAAAATCAAAAGGCGAATTTATTATCGCCGACTGCTCAGGCTTTATTGTAAGGGTATGAGAATACAGAACAATTTGAAAGAATGGGGCTGTGATTATTTTACTTGTTATAATTGCCCTTACGATAAAGGCTCAAATGTGTGTGGTATAAAAAGTGAAATGAGTATCTGGTCGCAAAATATGGATAAAACACTTTATAAATATCAGGAATACGAATTGAAACTTGAATTAATAAAAGGAAAGAAAACTCCTTGGCTTATTGATAGCATTGAAATCAATTCTGACGGTCAGATAGTTAAAGACAGTTTTAACAATAAACTTGGAGGTGCAAAAAATGAGCAAAAAACACAAAACGAAACAATTCAGACCCGGCAAGAGTAAAAAAAGCAAGTCAGCCGATAAGCTGATGAGAGAAACTTCAACTCAGGATATTATAACATCGATGAATTATATGCTTTCCATTCTGAATGGCAGAGGAGTAAAAATTTTCAATTGGGACGATAAAGACAAAGAACTTGGACTAATTAAAATTTTTAAATGTAAGCCGTATTACATGGAGGGCAATATTGAGACTGAGGAGGTGGAAAACAAATGAACTGGACAAGCATTACCATTACAGCAATAATTTGTGCGACGATCGTAGCTATTTTTCACATCAGCTGTAAATATGGCAATAAAAGAAATAAGTAACCAAAGGAGTGACCGAGAATGGAAAAAGAAAATCAGGAACAATTACATAAAAGAAATATACTAAGGAGCTATCTTATAAGATATCGAAAAGCAGAAAACAAGGTTGAAGAACTCCGTTCTCGCCGAAATAGACTAATTGAAGATATGAAACATCCTCTCGGCACTCAAAATATGTCAGGATTGCCAAGCAACAATGAGCCGGGTGCAGGCGCAGCGAGTTATATATTCAGACAAAGTGAATTGGAAGAACGGATATATGCTCAGGAGCGAGAAGCTAAAAAGATAATGCTTCAAGTTATGGATATAATGGACTTTCTTCCTGTTGAAAGTGAAAACCGCTCAGTGCTTGAACTTAAATATATTGATGGTCATAGCGATAAGGATATTATTAAAATAAAATTTTATGCTCATCGCAGCACTCTAAGTTATCATCTTGCAAGCGGCCTTGATGAATTACTGCAATATGCAAAGGTTCAAAAACTCATAGATGAATATGAAGGAAGCATAGAATATAATTTTATGAAAGGCAAAAAAATTATAAAAAAGTTTGAAAGTGATTAATAACGGAGGTATCAAAATGACAGATATAAAAAACATTACACCATTAGGGCTATGGGTGTTGGTGCATTTTGTTGATAAGGAAAAGGTCAGTGCAGGAGGATTGCTTATGATTGAGTCGGCACAGAAAAAACCTGAAATATGCGAGATCGTTAAGGTAGGTGCAGATGTAAGAAACAAAACCCTTGCAGCAGGAAAAAAGGTGTTAATTCAGCATTATGCCGGTACAGATATTAAAATTAACAATACTTCATTTACTCTGATAAATGAAAAAGACATAATCGCAATAGTGGAGGATTAGATATGAAAGCTATATTCGAAAAAGGTAAATTGAGTAATGATTATTCAGATGCTTTAAACAGAGCAAGCAATAATAATTATGCAGGCTTTTTTGCACAATGCAAAGATATGAAAAAGTCAGGTGATTCTGAAGCAAGAGCCAAGGGCAAGGCTTTAGAAAAAAGCTATAGATTGTTTTTTAACAACGGTGTGCCTTTTACAATCGCTCAGATTATATACCCTGCTTTATGTAAAATACATAGTGACTATGTCTTGGAACATGCAAAGATAATGGAAGCAGAAGGTAAGTCAAATGAAAAGTCTTGATAAATTCTTTGACATCTGTAAATACAATCAGTTTGAAAAAGCTCTTGATATTTGTGCCTTTATGTTTGCTTCTGATAAAGAAAAAGAATATGCCAAAGAACTATATCGTATATACAGAGATAATAATGTACCTATTGAAGTATGCCAGAAGATAATAATAGAAATAGATGCACTGCATAAAAGACTTGATGAAAAGTACAGCGAATAAGTTTATAAAATTTGGTACACATTTGTACATTTGAATATGCTACTATGATAGAGTAGTAAGTTATAAAGAAGAGCAAGCCTCTCCCCGAGTGCTTGTTCTTTTTCTTTATAAAGAGTGAGGTAGCCGCAGACTTGAAAGGTTATTGATTATTATTTTCTCTCTTATCCACTCAAAGAGGGAATGAAATAGAGGTGGTCATACCTCACTCGTATCATAGATAAGAGCGACTCAAAATAAAAAGGTACTACCTAAGCAAATTTAGAGTGCGGGGCGAGGAAGGCTCGAAGAAAAATCGGATAAAAAATTTTTTTAAAAGTCCATTTCGTTACGCAGAGTATAAATATTTTAAATTTTTATCTTAATAGATTAGTTAAAAATACAAATTGTAAAATTCATTTCGCAAAAAATACAGAAAGGAGTTTGTATGAGTAAGAAACAACCAGATGTAAAGTTGACGAAATTCAAAGACTTAAAACCGGCTGAATACAATCCAAGAATAGAACTGCAGCCGGGCGACCCTGAATGGGAATACATAAAGAACTCCATAGATGAATTTGATTATGTTGATTTAATTATTGTCAATAAAGACGGCACAATTATAAGCGGACATCAGCGATATAATGTTATGACACAGCTTGGATATACAGAGGCATTATGTGTTGTAGTTGATGTAGACAAGCAAAAGGAAAAGGCAATGAACCTTGCCCTGAATAAAATTGACGGCAAGTGGAACAAGCAAAAAGAACTTGAATTACTGCTTGAACTTGACCTGTCGGGTTATGATTTGTCTTTAACAGGTTTTGAAAAATCTGAACTTGAACTTCTTCAGGAAGAAATGCAGAACCTTAATATCGCAGAATCAGCAGAAGATGATGATTTTAATTCCGATGAAGCGTATGAAAATATCGAAACTCCTGTGACAAAGCGTGGTGATATATGGTTATGCGGAAATCATCGTATTATGTGTGGTGACAGCACAGACCCATTGGACGTTGAAAGACTGATGGATGGGCAAAAGGCTGACTTGCTGATTACTGACCCACCTTATAATGTGAATTATGGCGATAAAGCAGAATATCTTGAAGAATATATCGGCAAAGGTCATAGAAACACATCATCAATAAAAAATGACAATATGGACTCTATAAGTTTCTATCATTTTTTATTTGATGCGCTATATCAGGGTTATATGGCGTTGCGTGAAGGTGCGGCAATTTATGTTTTCCATAGTGAAAATGAGGGAATAAACTTCCGCAGAGCCTTTACAGATGCAGGCTTTAAGCAAGCGCAATGTCTGATATGGGAAAAGAATACTTTTGTACTCGGCAGACAGGACTATCAGTGGCGGCACGAACCTATTCTTTACGGATGGAAAGAGGGAGCAGCACACTATTTTATTGATGATAGATGTCAGGACACTGTTATTCTTGATGATGATATTGAATTCAGAAAAATGTCAAAGCGGGAACTCCTCACCTTTATTGAGGAACAGAAGAGAAAATACAAGAATACTACTTCTGTTATATACGAAAATAAGCCTACCAGAAATGACGAACATCCGACAATGAAGCCGGTAGCGTTGGTAGGCAAATTGATACATAATAGCAGTAGGTATGGTTGGAAAGTCCTCGACTTATTTGGTGGCAGTGGTTCAACTATGATTGCCGCACAACAGTTAGAAAGAAAATCCTACATCATGGAACTTGATGAAAAGTTTGTTGATGTAGAAGTTAAACGGTACATCCGATATATGGGAGCAGATGCGGAAGTCTATAAGATTTCACCTGATGGGGAAAAGGTAAAGTATAACGCTCTTTAGAAAGGATGTAAATCAATATGAGTCGCTCTTCAAAAAAGGTAAGCAACAATCCTCAGAAGATAAAAGAATTAGAGGAGGTGCAGTTAATTTTGAATGAGAATGGAAAAATTAAGTCAGATGCTAACTTTTACAGAGTTGAAGTTATAGCACAGCTATTTGGACTATCAGTAAGAAGAATACAACAATTAACTCAGGAGGGCATCCTGCCTACAACCACAACAACAAAAGGCCGAAGATATGACCTTGTGCCGACTATTCAAAAATATGTTAAATATCTTTCGGACAAAGCATATGGTAAGTCTCCGAAATCTGACAAAGAGGAAGAGTTAAAAGAACAAAAACTTGAAGCAGAAATTGCATTGAAAGAAAGTCAAAATAAACTACACGAACTTAAAACGCAGATAATTGAGGGCAAATACATCTCGAAAGAAGAAGTGCAACTCGATTATAGGCGGTTTTTTATTGTATTTAAAAAGTTTGCAATGAGCATTCCCTCAAGGGTTTCAGGAATGATTAACGGCTTTGTAGAGCCTACTCAGGTAAGGAGTATTGAAAGTGAGATTAATACAGATATTGTAAACCTGCTTGAGGGTTTTGTTGTTGCCGGTATTGCTTCTGATGAGGTAGAAAAAGACAAGAGGTAAGGCAATGCGAAAGAAAAGGTTTACAAAATATCAAATACCTTTATATCTGAAACAGGTTACTACCTCCCTGCTTCCTCCTGAACAAATAACAGTATCAGAATGGGCAGAAAAATACAGAGTATTAGATGCAAAAACAGCAGCGATGCCGGGTCCGTGGCGAAATAATATGACATCCTATCTGGTCGGCATTATGGACGAGTTCAATAATCCCGAAACAGAAGAGATTGCCTTTGTAAAGCCTACGCAGGTAGGCGGTACAGAGTGCTTACATAATATGCTCGGTTATATAGTCGGACAAGATCCTGCACCGACAATGGTTGTATATCCAACAGATACACTTGCAAAGTCAGTATCCGAAAATCGTATGCAGCCAATGTTTAAGGCATCTCCACAATTATCTAAAAAATTCCATGAATTTGAGTCCTCTGTTCAGGAACTGCAATTTGATGATATGTATTTGAGTCTTGTAGGTTCTAATTCGCCGACCGGTCTTGCTTCAAAGCCTATCAAGTATCTGTTTATGGACGAAACAGATAAATATCCGGGTGCATCTAAAAAAGAAGCTGACCCGGTAAGCCTTGCAAGAGAGCGAACAAAAACCTTTCATAATAGAAAAATATTTTTAACATCAACTCCAACTCTTAAAAGCGGTCATATATGGAAAGCACTTGAAAATTCAGACGTTGTAAAGCATTACAAAGTGCCTTGTCCTCATTGCGGAAAATATATTGAGTTGAAATTCAGCCAACTTAAATGGCCTGATGGCGAGAATATGTCATATGCTGACAGAGCAGAGCTTGCATTTTATTGTTGTCAGGAATGCGGAAGTGTTATCAATGATTCGCATAAAAATCAGATGCTTCGCTTTGGGAAATGGGAAATTGTTGAAAGGCATACCAAATACGCTCGAAAGGTTGCCTTTTGGATAAATACATTGTATTCACCATTTGTGCGTTTTTCAGAGATAGCAAAAGAGTTTTTGAAAAGCAAGGATGACCCTGAGAGTTTGCAAAACTTTGTTAACTCATGGCTTGCTGAACCGTGGGAAGATACCAAATTAAAAACTAATGCTGACCTTGTTCTTGAAAGGCAAACAGAATTACCTGAATTTGTTGTTCCGCAGTGGGCAAAACTGCTGACTGGCGGTGTGGATGTTCAGGAAAACTGCCTTTATTGGATTATAAGAGCATGGGGTGACTTTATAACAAGTCAGAATATAGCACACGGGCAATGCTTTGATTTCGGTGAAATAGAAAACATTATGAACCTTGAATATGAAAAGGAAGATGGAACTAAATTCGTAGTTGATTTATGCCTTATAGACTCAGGTAATAATGCCGATGAAGTATATGATTTTTGTGCAAATAATTCGGATTGGGCATTACCCTGTAAAGGCTCATCAAATCCTATGCTCAGTAATTTCAAGTTAAGTAAGGTGAACAAAACTGACAGCAAAGCATACGGTATGAACCTTGTGCTTGTTGACGGTGGCAAATATAAAGATATGATTGCTGGAAGAATGAGAAAGAAAAACGGCAAAGGCTCTTGGATGGTGTATCAGGGCTGTGATCGTGCCTATGCCGAACAGGTAACAGCTGAGCATAAGGTTAATGTTAAATCAAGCAATGGAACTGTACGGCAGACTTGGGTACTGAAAACAAGCCATGCGGACAACCATTTTCTTGATACTGAGGTTTATGGAATGGCTGCTGCTGATATTCTCGGTGTTAGGTCAATGCACCTTAAAAATGAACAGACAGAGCCACCAAATCAACAGCAACAGGTACAGCAGGCGGCTGAAAGTTCTGAAGAGCAGTGGATAAATAACAACGAAAGGTGGGTATAAAAATGGCTAATGTAATTGTTGGAGTTGCTTCACCGGGTGAAGAACAGCCATCAGAGATGGGAAATATGACAACACAGCAATTTCTTAATGAAGTGCAAAAAGCAATATACACAATTCTTGTTGCAGGTCAAAGCTATAAAATCGGTTCTCGTTCTTTAACAAGAGCAAATCTGACCGAACTCTATAATATTGAAAGAGATTTGAAAGCTCAGCTTGCACAAAACAATTCTCCGCTTTTGGATGATTGCTTTGTTGCTATATTTGATGGGAGGTAAAAACAATGGTAGCGAAAAGAAATAATTTCCTTGACAATGTTATTGAATTTGTTGCACCTGAAAGAGCATATCGCCGTGAGGCTTACAGGGCATTGTGTGAAGAAATGCGACAGAATTATGATGCCGGAGGATATGGCAGAGTAAATAATAATTGGCGAGTTTTTAATCAGACTGCTGAGATGACAGACCGATATGACCGAGATACAGTAAGAGCAAGAGCAAGGGACCTTGAACGCAACAGCGATATGATGAATTCAATTATAAGCGCATATAAGCGAAATGTAATCAGCGGCGGTTATACATTGCAGGCAAAGATTGAGGGCAATGATGTACTTAACAAGCAGATAGAAACGGCTTGGAAAAATTGGTGCAAAAAAAAGAACTGCGATATTACTAAAACGCAAAGCCTTAATCAAATGCTCAGAATGGCCGTTAAACGAAAAAAGGTTGACGGCGGTATCATCTTTATCAAATGTTATACAAAAGGCGGTATTGTTCCTTTTAAGTTACAGGCAATAGAGGTTGATGAACTTGATTCTACACATATGCAGCCTCACGGAAAAGATAACAGAGTTATCGGTGGTGTTGAGGTTAACAGTGTAAGTGAGCCAGTCGGCTATTGGTTCAGGCAGATTGCCAATGACGGCTATACCTGCTTAGAACCTAAATTTATTCCTGCTAAAAATGTTATTACATACTGGACTAAGAACAGACCAACGCAAATTAGAGAAATGTGCGATGTAGCACCAACTGTAACAAGAATAAGAGATACAAATGAATTTATGACAGCGGTATCTGTTAAAGAGCGTATTGCTGCTTGCTTATCGGTATTTATTAAGAAAACTATACCTACAACAGGGATAGGCAGAAATCATACAGGAGCAACTAATTTCAGTTATGATGGGAAGACCATTGCTCCTGGTATGATAAAGGAATTAAATGCCGGCGATGAAATTCAGGTTGTAAATCCATCAGGACAGTCAACCGATGCGGCACAGTTTATAAAATTGCAGCAAAGGCTGATTGGAGCAGGTCAAGGGTTAAGCTATGAAGCCACAAGCAGGGATATGTCTGAAAGTAACTACTCATCTGCTCGTCAAGGGATTATTGAGGACGGTGAAACCTATACAGAGGATATAGAACTTGTAGAAGAACTGCTTGATGAAATATATGAAAGTTTCATTATTTCAGGTGTTCTTTGTGGTTTATTCGTTATTCCTGATTTTTGGGAAAACAAAGAGAATTATTTTGAACATCAGTGGTTTAAGGCTTCAAAACCGTGGATTGACCCAGTGAAAGAATCAAATGCAAATAAAATTGCATTGCAAACATGCCAAAAGACATTCAAAGAAATCTGTGCGGAAAACGGCAAGGATTGGCGAAAGCAACTCGCAGATATTTTTGAGGTTTTGGAATATGCAAATAAACAAGGTTATGAGATGGGAGGTGTAATACTTGGACAAAATGCAAAATCCGTGCAAAATGGAAAATACACGAATGACACGCAGTCAGAAACAGACGACAACTCAGACGGAAAAGGCTCAGGCGAGAACTCCACCGATGAATAATTGCAGAGAGTTTTATGCTGAAATCAGAAGCAAAGGTGACGGAGATGACAGCAGAAAATTTATACTCAGTTTCTCAAGCGAAGAGCCATATGAGAGGTATTGGGGAACTGAAATTCTTGACCATGCTGAAGGTGCTATTGACCTTACCCGACTTAATACCATTGGTGTTGTCCTCTTTAATCATAAGAGGGATTATGTTGTTGGTAAGATTGTCAGAGCATGGATTGAAAATGGCAGAGGCTGTGCAGAAATTGAGTTTGACAATGATGCTGATTCCGAATTGATTTATCAGAAAGTCAAAAACGAAACTCTCAAGGGTGTTTCCGTAGGTTATCAGATTGAAAGCCTTGAAGAGGTAGCTGCAAACAAATCATCTGCTGATGGCAGATTTACAGGACCTTGCTACATTGCGAGAAAATGGCAACCTTATGAAATATCTATTGTCAGCGTGCCGGCAGATGAAACGGTCGGAGTAGGCAGAGATGCCGAATTTATCAATTTGCAGTCAAATGCAAAGCCGCAAGGCAATACATTAAGTGTTATAGATGCAACACTTAAAATCAATGAAAACTTAAATCTTGTATAAGGAGGATTTATTAAAATGAACAAAAGACAGCAGAGAAGAAAGAAAATGCTCAGGCAGAAAGATATTAGAGATGCCGCTGTTGCTGATGGTAATAGAGCTTTAACAGAAGAAGAGCAGACTGAGTTCGATAACTTACAGAGAGATATTGAGCGCTTAACAAATGAAATAAATGCAGAACCAGATGGTCAGGGCGAAACTCCCGAACCTGAAAATACAGATGAAATCAGAAATGCAGCAATTATTGCTGAGCGTTCAAGAATTTCAGAAATCAATTCTCTTTGCAGAACTTTTGATGTTGCACCTGAAAATTTTATTGAGCAGGGCAACACCATTGATGAGGTAAGGGCAGCAGTTCTTACACAGCTGAGTGCAGGACAAGGTCAGAGGCCACTCGACACAGCAGGCACATTGTCTGTTGAAACTGACGAAAGAAGTAAGTTCAGAGCGGCTGCATCAGATGCTCTTGTTTTAAGGGCAGGCCAGAATGTAGAGAATCCGGCAGAGGGTGCAAGGGATCTTAGGGGAATGAGCCTCCGTGACCTTGCTATTGAATGTATGGTTCGTGAGGACGGTGAAAATGCATCATCTCTTCTCAGAATGAGTCCTGATGAAATGTATTCAAGACTCACAAGAAGCTTTTACAATCCTACTTCTGCATTTCCATCAATTCTTGATTCGAGTATTCAGAAAAGCATTGTTGATATTTACAATAAAGTAAATACAACATTCCAGTTATGGACCTCTAAGGGTACACTTAAAGATTTTAAGACCACTTCTGACCACGAGTACATTCTCGGCGGTGCAGGTGACTTTAAGAAAGTGCCTGAAAACGGCGAACTCAAGAATGATGTTCCATCAACAGAATTGCTCCCATCAAGAAAACTTGAAACTTACGGTTTGCAGTTTTCTATGACTCGTCAGGCATTTATCAATGACGATATCGGATTTATCACAAAAATACCGGGTCTGTACTCACGCAAGGCTAAGGTTACAATTGATAAGCAGGTTTATAGTCTGCTCTTTGAGAATAAAAAGATTTTTGACGGTGTAAATCTTTTTGATGATAAGCATAAAAATATTGTTGCAGCAGGCACAGCTCCAACTCTTGAAGCTCTCCAGAATATTATTAAAATGGAACAGCTTATGACAGACCAGTTTGGTGATCCTATTTATGTTACACCTAAATTCCTTATTGTGCCAGTTGGTTATGGTATGGATCTCAAGGTTATTCTTCACAGTACAAATGTACCGGGTTCAAATAACAATGATATCAACCCACTTTATAATTATCCTATCACTGTTATTGAAACACCTATGCTTAATAACCTTGCAGGTTCAAATGCTATTCCGTGGTTTGTTGTTGCAGATCCTATGAGTGCAAAATCAATTCAGGTTGATTATCTCAACGGACAGGAAACACCAACATTCAGAAGAAGTGAGCAGGCAGGCACACTTGGATTTGTTTGGGATATCTATCTCGATTGGGGCATTTCAGCTCTTGATTACAGAGGTATCATCCGTAATAATGGTGTGAAAATGTAAGCAAGGAGGTAACTAAAAATGAGTAAAGCTACATATTGGCAGAGAGGTGAAACTCTTGACTTAACAAATGCAACAGGCAAAACAATCGAAGCCAACACAATTATGGCTGTTGGTGATATTGTCGGTGTTGCAGGAACGGATATTGAACCTGGCGAAACAGGTTCGCTTCATATTACCGGTGTATTTGAAATGCCGAAAGCAACGGCATCAGAAGTTGTTGCAATGGGCAAGAAAGTATATTTCAGCACAGAAGGAATTACTGCAACCGAAAGCGGTAATACTTATGCAGGTATTGCAGCGGCTGACACATCGGCAACAGATGCTAATATTCTTGTAAGGCTCGGATAAGAGAGGTGCTTGAAATGGCAATGAAACTTATAGCCACAAGTCACATTCTTTATAATTCAGTGAATTACATTCCAGGTGATATTCTTCCTGAAAATACAGATATGACAGATGCTTGGCTTAGTTCAGGCAGTGCCATATACGAAAACGAAAAATCATCGCAAAAACCGCTTAAGGCAGCACCTGCTTCTGCACAGGCAGGTGTTGAAGGCATAAATGTACTTAATGCTGAAACGGATGAAACGCTAATTGGCAAAGTTCCTTTGATAGATAATCGCAAAAAAGAAACTGTTAAAAGAAAACCTGCCAAGAAGAAGGTTACTGGTGAATAGTACATTTAAAACGGTTGTGCAGAACGATATAAAAAATTGCTTTCTTAATGTCAGAGAGTTTTCTGATAAACATTTAATTAATGATAAGTCAATGCCTGCAATGCTTGATGATAATGAAGCAAATGACAGAGAAATTAAATACATAGGTTATGGCAATAATGGTATGTATATTCAGAAAAAACTTCTCTATGTCGCTGCTTCTGATTATGGCAAAATGCCAGCAACAGGCAATGCTTTAAAATTAGATGGTCAAATGTATCGCATTTTTGATGTTTCATCAGAAGATGGTATATATGCCATTACACTGGAGGCTTGGGATAATGGTAGTAATCGAGGTAGATGATAGACTAAGCTATGTTGAAAAAAGGCTTGGCAATCTTTCGGACAAAGCACCTAAGGTTATTTGCAAAGCATTAAACGAAACTGCAAAATGGGCAAGGCAGGAGCTGGCTAAAGAAGCTCAAAAAACATACTTGGTTAAATCTGGAAAGTTCAATAAAAGTATGAAAATTGAAAATGCCAGATATTCAAATCTTGAGGCTACTATCAAGAGCGAAGGCGAAACAATGGAATTATTTGCATTTAAATATTCCGTTGGCAAGAAAGCCACTAAAGCACAGGTAATAAAATCAGGAAGTATGAAGAAACTTGAAAAATCAGGTATTAAAGCATTCGTTGCAAGGTTTGCCTCAGGTCATAAAACTATTGCACAAAGACAAGGCGATGAAAGGCTACCTATTAAGGTGCTTTTTTCAAACTCTATTCCTAAAATGTTAGGTAATGAAAAAAAAGTTTATGGAGTTGTTGAGCCTAAGATTGAAAGCGAGCTTGACAAGCGAGTTGAAAAGCACATCAGGAAAGTATTGGAGGGTTATGAATAATGACACCGCTTAATTTACAAAAAGCATTGGTTGAGAATTTACAGGACCTTTTTGATGGCTTTGTAGATTTGAAACAGGATTGTGCAGCAGGCAAAATGAAAGTCTATGAGAATTCAGCACCCATACAGATGGATAATCAGAATGAGGACGATATATATCCGTATGTTGTTGTCAGACTTACAGGCGGCGAAGTTCCTGAAGATTATGACACTCGCCCAACTGCAAATGTGGTTGTGTTAATTGCATATTATGATCCTGATTTAAGTAATGACGGTAATAAATATGTTATGACAGCAATTCATAGAATTATCGAAAGATTTCGCAAGAATTCTTTGCTTGCTAACATATACAATCAGACAGGCAATATAGAGTGGACAATGAGCGATGAAGATACATACCCCTACTTTTTTGGTGGACTTCAGATGACCTTTACATTGCCTAAAATTGAAAGAGAGTGTGATTATTGTTGAGTAAAAGAGCAAAACAACCGGTAAATGATTCGGGACCTTTAATGTATATCGGACCTACCATTCCCGGCTTAGTTGCAACAGCAACTGTATTTAACAACGGCATTCCTGAAGCGTTTACTGCCAAGGCTCAGGAGTGCCTTTCTTTATCTGAACTTTTAGTTCCGATTGAAAAAGTGGCAGAAAAAACAAAAGAAATTCAAAAAGGTATAGGTGCAACTTCTGTTTTTTATCAGAAAGTGTGTGCTTATTTTTTGAAAAAGTAAGGAGGAAAACAAATGGCATATCAGCATGGTATAGACATTAAAGAAAATGCAACAAGTATTTCCGCACCGATTACAGGTACTGCTGGACTTCAAGTTGTATTCGGCACTGCACCTGTTAATTTGCTTGCTGACCCTTATGCAGCAGTGAATAAACTCATTATAGCGTATTCACTTGCAGATGCAATTGCAGGCTTAGGCTACAGCACCGATTATGAGAGTTATACACTTTGTCAAAGTATGGATGCTAATTTCAGACTCTTCGGAATTGCTCCTGTAATCTTCTGTAATGTGCTTGACCCTGCAAAGCATAAAACTACACAGGAAGAAACAGAATGCGAACTTTCAGGAGGTCAGGCTATTCTTAGAGTAGCAGGAATGCTGCTTGATACCTTAGTAGTAAAAGCAGGCGATCAAAACATCAACAAAGAAAATTATATCGCAAGTTTTGATGATGACGGATATGTTGTTATTACACTGACAAAAGCAGGACTGACATCTGTTACAACAGGCAAAATCAAAATCAGCGGTGAAAAACTTGACCCGAAAGCAGTGACAGAAACAGATATAGTTGGTGGCTATAATTCTGAAACAGGTGAAGAAACAGGTATTGAACTCGTTCGTCAGGTATATCCAAAATTCAGTATGACACCGGGATTGCTTCTTGCACCCGGATGGTCGCATAATGCTTCGGTCGCAGCAACACTTGCGGCAAAGTGTAATGAAATCAACGGAGTATTTACTTGTGAATGCCTTATTGATATTTCAACCAATAACGCAAAGAAATACACTGATGTATCAACTGAAAAGGAAAACCTCGCTTGTATCAGTAAGCACGCTATTCTTTGTTGGCCTATGATAAAAGCCATGAATAGGGTCTTTTATTATTCAGCTGTTCTTGCAGCTCTTATTTCATATACAGATGCAAGTAATGATGATGTTCCTAATCTTTCACCGTCAAATATTAAGATACCTGTTTCAGGTGCTGTTCTTGGTGACGGCGAAGAGGTACTCCTCGATCAGGATCAGGCTAATAATTTAAATGCGGTTGGTGTTGTTACTGCGCTTAATTCAAATGGATGGCGAAGTTGGGGCAATAATACTGCTTGTTATCCTGATAATACAGACCCGAAAGACAGATGGATTGCTTGTCGCCGCTTTTTCAGTTGGCATGGCAATTCATTTATTCTTTCGTATTTCGACAGGGTTGATAATCCTGCAAATTATCGCCTTATTGAAAATTTGGTGGATGACGAAAATATCAGAGGTAACAGCCTTGTATCACAGGGTAAAACAGCAGGCGTGAGAATTGAATACAATGCTACTGAAAACCCTGTAAGTCAGGTACTTGACGGAAAAATTAAATTTCATCAGTACCTTGCACCATATACTCCGGCTGAGTATATTGAAAACACCCTTGAATTTGACCCGAGTATGCTTGAAACAGCACTTGCGGGAGGTGATGAGTAATGACACAATCAGAAATACTTAATAATTTTAATGTATATCAAGGAAAAAATAAGGTGATTGGTTGTACTTCGGAGTTTACTCTTCCTGATATTGAAACAATGACTGAAACGATAAATGCCTTAGGTCTTCTTGGTGAAGTCGAAGTACCGGCAATCGGTCAGATTTCAAATATGGAAATGGACATTCCTTTCTTGAATTGGGCAGATAGCCTTTATTCATTTTTTAATGTAGGAGCTGGAGTTAATCTTACACTGAGGGGCGCGATGCAGGTTGTAAACCCTGCAAATGGTGCAAGATCCTTTAAACAGTTACGAATTGTTATTAAAGGAGCTGCTAAAAAAATAACAGGTGGTACATTAAAACCCGGCTCACCTGGTAATCCATCTGTGACAACAACCGTTACCTATATTCTTGTTGAATATGACGGTCAGAAGAAACTTGAGATTGATAAGTATAACGGTGTATTCAAAGTTAACGGCAAAGATGTGTTGTCGGATGTAGCAAAAATGTGTTAAGGAGGAAACGAGAATGAGTCAATCAACAGAAATCAGAGAAAATGAAATATCCGAAGAGGATGTTGAACTCGTTATCAAATTTAAAAAGCCATATAAGTTTGAGGGTAAAGAAATTGGTGAAATTGATCTTTCAGGACTTGAAAATATAACAGGTAACGATATGATTCAGATAAATAAAGCACTCAGTAAGCAGGGTCAGTTACCTGTTCTTCAGGAAATGCAGCTTGAATATGCTCAGGAAATGGCAGCGAGAATTACTTGCTATCCTGTTGAATTTTATAAGGGTCTTTCAGCAAAAGATTCAATGAAACTTAAAAACACCATTTCAAATTTTATTTATGGCGAAGAATAACAACTTGGTCATCCTCCGATATTCGTAAATTAGCAATAAATCTTTCTATGTTTTTAAGGACAGGCTTTGATTATTTAATCGATAGCCTGTCTATTTTTGAACTCATAGAACTTGCAGAGGAGGCAAAAAAAATCAGTGAGCGGACAAAGTAAAGAAATGAAACTTGCAATTAAAATTGCAGGTAAAGTTGATTCTTCGCTAAAATCCGGACTCTCTTCTGTTAAATCAGGCATTAAAGGAATAGCAGGCATAGCCACTACGGCTTGCACTGCTGCTGCTACTGCGGTGGCAGGGTTAGGAATGGCTGCAATAAATGTGGGCAAAGAATTTGAAAGTTCAATGTCGCAGGTTGCTTCAACTATGGGACTTGATAAATCAAGTGCAGAAGGGCAAAAGGCAATGCAAACGCTTGAAGCGGCCGCCAAGGAAATGGGTGCTACAACAGCATTTTCTGCTTCTGAGGCGGCTGAAGGTTTAAATTATCTTGCTCTTGCAGGATATTCTGCTGATGAAGCTGCTACGGCTCTTCCATATACTCTCAAACTTGCGGGAGCAGGCGCAATGGAGCTTGCTGATGCTTCGGATATGGTCACAGATGCAATGTCGGCACTGAACATGGAAGCTAACGAGAAGAACTTGTCAGCATTTTCAGATCAACTGGCAAAGAGTGCATCAACAACAAATACAAGTGTTGCTCAGTTGGGTGAAGCTATTCTTACCGTCGGAGGTACAGCTGCAAATATGGCCGGTGGTACAGCCGAACTTAACGCCGCACTTGGTATTCTTGCTAATAGTGGTATTAAAGGTGCAGAAGGTGGTACTGCTCTTCGTAATATGCTTTTATCATTAGAAGCTCCTACCGATGCTGCAGCTGGACAGTTAGAAGCACTTGGTGTTTCAGTTTATGATGCCAAAGGAAATTTGCGAAGCATAAATGATATATTCGTAGATATGAAAAAGGGTATGGCTGGTATGTCACAAGAAGAAATGGACAGCGTGTTTGCAGCCATTTTCAATAAACGTGACCTTAAATCAGCAAGAGCAATGATGGCATCTTGCGGTGAAACTTTCGAAGATCTTGAAAAAACTATTTCTAATAGTGCGGGTGCTTGCGATCAGATGTATGAAACGCAACTTGACAATCTTGATGGCGATATATCTATATTCAAATCTGCACTCGAAGGTCTTGGTATTGAGATTTACCAAAATATCGGCGGAGGAGTAAGAGATGCCGTCCAGCTTGGAACGGAATGCCTTAACGACTTAAATGCAGCCTTTCAGGAAGGCGGTTTGTCCGGTCTTATAGGTGCTGTAGGTGGTGTTTTAAGCAAACTTGTTGATTACATAGCAGATATAGGACCTACTCTTGTAGATGCGGCGATTAATCTTGTAGGCTCATTTATTGAAGGGTTAAGGGGTTCATCTGATAAAATTGCAAACTCAGGAATGAGTATTGTCGAAAAGTTAATTGATGGAATCATGACCATAGGGCCTGAGATTATCTTTTTATTTGTAGATTTATTTATATCTGCAACATCAGCACTTGCTGCTGAATTGCCAGGAATGGTAACTACTATAATTTCAGGATTTGACACTCTTGCTTCAGGTCTAATTGATATGTTGCCTTCTCTGCTTGATGTAGGCATTCAATTATTGCAAGCCATTGTTGAGGGTATTATTCAGGCAATACCACAGTTAGCAACATCAGCATCAAGTCTGATATCACAGTTATGTACATTTATAAATGATAACCTGCCAGCATTTTTGCAGTTAGCAATAAGTCTTGTATCTGAATTGATATATGGAATTATGCAGGCATTACCTCAGCTTGTACAGTCAGGTATGCAGATTATTAATACTTTGGTATCCTGTATTCTGCAAAATTTGCCGATTATTATATCAGCCGGAATACAACTCATATATGCAATAGTAAATGGCCTAATGAACAATCTTGACCAACTAATTGCTGCAGCATTAACTCTTGTAAGTGAATTGGTTGCAGGTTTACTTCAGAATTTACCTTTGCTTATCAGTTGTGCAATAAATCTTATTATCGCATTGGCAGGAGGTCTTATTCAGGCTATCCCTCAGTTGATAGCGGTAATTCCTCAGCTTGTTATTGCAATAATAAATGGATTTGCTGAAACTGATTGGGGCAGTATAGGAACTGATATTATTGAAGGGCTTAAAGATGGCTTGATGGGTGCATGGGATTCGCTTAAAGAAACTGCGCAAAATATCTGGAACAGCATCAAGAGTATTTTCAGCAAGAAAGTTGAAACGAATGTATCGGTAAGCAGTTCAGCAAGCGGTGCAGCACACGCAGCAGGCGGTGTTTTTACCAAACCAACGCTTTTAAAGTCTGTTAATAACGCAAATCACATTGTGGGCGAAGCTGGGCCTGAGGCGATTTTGCCGCTTAATTCGTTATGGTCTCAAATGAGTACGATGATGGACCCTGCTTTTGCGAGTGTCAACTCTAAACTTATTGCACTTGCAAATTCAATAAGCGGTGAAAAGAACGGCTCAGGTGATGATAATTCAGGCGGTGATAAATCAATTGTATTTTCACCGACAATTATTATTCAGGGCAATGCCAATAAAGAAGATATTGAACATGCCACCAAACTGAGCTTTGAGGAATTTAAGAAGTTATACAAGCAGATGAAGAAAGAAGAAGAGAGAGTAAGATTTTAAGGGGGGGTGTCGCAATGACAACTAAATATACAACAGTTCAGGGTGATACTTGGGATTTAATAAGTTATAAAGTTTATGGTTCTGAAAAATACATAGGTAATTTAATGAATGCAAATTTTGCATTGCTCGATTATACAGTGTTTCCATCCGGTATAAAGGTTATCATTCCAACACTCCCAATTGAAGAAACGGACGAAAGTCCACAGTGGAGAAATTTAGATGAGTAGCAATACAGGTAGAAAAGCTATCGTAACGTTAAAAAAACAAGGCAGTAAAAAAGACTTGAATTTGTCTGACTATCTGGAATCCTTCACTTTTACTGATGTGGCAGCAGGGTCGAGTGATTCTATATCGCTTGGCCTTGAAAATATAAACAAAAAATTTCTTGACTCGTGGTTGCCTAAAAAGGGCAATGTGTTTATTCCTAAAATAAAACTTTGTGATTGGGAAAAAGACGGGAAAAATCAAGTTATTTCTTGTGGTAAATTTACATTGGATGATTTCAGTGTATCGGGTCGCCCATTGTCTGCCACACTTAATGCAGTGTCAGCACCTGCAAACAGTGCATTTACAACTAAACAGAGAACTAAAACTTGGAAATCAATAACCGTACAGCAGATAGCAAGGGTTATTGCGGCAAGATATAAATTAAAACTTGTTTATGAGGCTTCCAAGATTTCAATAAGTTCTTTGGAGCAGAACAGTACCGCTGACAGTTCATTTTTAAATGGCATCTGCGAAGATTATGCACTTGCAATGAAAATTTTTGCAGACAAACTTGTTATTTACAGTAAAGCAAAATATGAAAGCAAAAAAGCTGTTAGAGTAATAAAAGAGTCTGATATGCTAAGTTGGTCATATAACAGTACTTTAACAGGTACATATACAGGTTGTAAGTATTCATATACAAATCCGAGCGACAACAAAACCGTAACAGTTAATGTAGGTAAAGGCAGCAGATGGCTTACAGCAAATGGTGAAGCAAGTTCAGAAGCTGATGCTCAAAAAAGAGCATATGCAGCAGTCAATAATTCAAATGAAGGTATGACAGAATTATCTTTCACTATTCTGGCAGATTATAAAATTATAGCTACTGCAAACATCAAGGTTACAGGTCTTGGTAAACTTAATGGAAAATACTTTATTGAGCAGGTCAGCTTTTCGGTCGGTGGTAATGGTGGTTCTGTTATGAGTGTAAAGGCACATAAGATTCAGCAGAGATTACCTAAATCATAGTGAAAGGACACGATAATATGAGCAAAGGTCCAGAAATAAGACTTGGTCAGGTATCAACAGTTGATTATTCCAATGGAATGGTAAGCGTGCGATATCCTGACCTTGATAACTCGGTAACGAACAAAATGCCGATGTTATCATTTAACGGCGAATATAAAATGCCAAATATTGATGATATTGTTGTGGTACTCAAATTATCAAACGGCTCATCAATAGGAATTGTACTCGGCGGATTTTGGAATACAACAAATAAGCCTGTTGCAGCTGGCAAGAATGTGTATCATAAAGAAATATCGGACAACACTTTTTTTGAGTTTAAAGATAATTGCTTGGTGATACATTCACCGAACATCAGATTTGAAACTGATTTCGGTGTAAAAGAAATTTAAAACGAGAGGGTGATACTTTATGGCTAAAGTCGGAAGCTGGGGTATGGATATTGTGTTCAGCGTAGATGATAAAAAATTATTTACACCCTCAACTTTTGAACGTTCAGGCTCTGCAAGATGGGCAAGTCACGAAATTATAGGCAGCAAACCTAAGAGTGAATTTTTAGGACCTGGCATAGACCAAATTCAGATGGATATTACTCTTGATATTAACCTCGGTATTAAACCGATTAAGATGATTGAAAAACTGAAAAAAGCAAAGGATACCGGAAAGGTAAACAATTTGATGATAGGTACTAACAAAATAGGAAATTACAAGTGGCTTATTGAGTCTATGAGTGATAAATGGGAAACAGTATACTCGAAAGGACAGCTCGCAAAAGCCAAAGTATCTCTTACATTCAAAGAATACAGATAAGGAGTTGATGTGATTATGAATATGTCTGATTCCGTGGTTGTAATTTCAGACGAGGATGAAAGCACCGCTTTTTTGAATTTTGCAAAAGAAAGCCTTGAGGTTTTGATATCAACTCCAGAGGGTACTGCTCCGCTTGATAGGAATTTTGGACTTGATCAGTCTTTCCTTTCTTTGCCCCCTGAAACTGCAAGGTCTTTGTTTGCTCAGGAACTTATTGCGAAAGCAGAAAAATATATTCCTGAGATAAGTGTAACTGAAATTAACAGCAAAGTTGATGGTGACGGAAATTTGCAACCTGTAATTACAGTTTGCAGAAATGAGGAATATGAAGAAACAGAGGACAAGGAAGATGATTTGACTACGGACGAGGATAATTTTTATTATGATGACCAAGACCCTGATGCCGATAATTACATTGAGGGAGATGATGATGTATGATTGAAGAACTTAAAAATCTGCCTGACATTAGTTTTA
This sequence comes from uncultured Muribaculaceae bacterium, assembly GCA_947626355.1. Taxonomy (GTDB): domain Bacteria; phylum Bacteroidota; class Bacteroidia; order Bacteroidales; family Muribaculaceae; genus Lepagella. The sequence continues at coordinate 7,727 of CANQRV010000037.1, read as the reverse complement.
TTGACAATATGACAATAGAGGATGTTCAGTCTTTCTTAATATCCAGATATGAAAAGAAATATGCTGAACTCTCGGAAAGGGATAGTTATTCACTTCCTAAATCAAGTATTTACAGAATAATTCTTAATGCGAATGCAGAGTTGATTTATCAGGCACTTCAATATATTGACAGAGCTGGTAAACAGAATATGCTTAAAGATACCTATGGCGAATATTTAGATAATCTTGCAGCACTTAAAGGAGTAAAAAGAAATCCGGCACAACCTGCGACAGTAACAATGCGTTTCTCGTTGGAAAATGCCAGAGACTCTGCGACAGGTATTCCAGCAGGCACAAGAGTATCAGACGGTGGTGATGTTTATTTTTCAGTTCCTGAATATACGGAAATCCCACCCGGTGATTTATTTGTTGACTGTAAAGTTAAATGTCTTACAGCAGGTAAATCGGGCAATGGTTTTGCCGTTGGTGAAATTAATATCCTTGTTGACCCCGTTATGTATATAGATAGTGTTGTTAATATTGACGAATCAGCTAATGGTGCAGATATAGAATCAGATGATGATTTACGAAAAAGAGTTTTTTATGCTCCATCTGCTTACAGTTGTGCTGGCCCTATAGATGCCTATGTTTATTGGGTTAAATCTTTTTCAAATAATATAGCAGATATAGGTGTAACAACTGAAGAAAGCACGGCTACTGTTGAAATACGGGTATTACTTGAAAATGGGAAATTACCAGATGAAAGTTTTCTTAATAGTCTGAGTGAATATATCAGTGCAGATGATAAAAAACCATTGACAGACCTTATAAGAGTATCTGCTCCTGTTCCTTTTAACTATAATATTGATTTGAAATATTACATAAATCAAAGCGATAAAATTCAAGCGACAATGATACAGTTAGCTGTTAATCAGGCTATTGAAAAATATAATCAATGGCAAAGTGGTAAAATAGGCAGAGATATTAATCCTGACAAACTTAAAGAGTTAGTTATGGCAGCAGGTGCAAAAAGAGTTGAAATTACATCTCCTTCATATACGGAAATAGGCAACGATAAAGTTGCTTTGCTTCACAGTCGTGAAGATGCAATAAGCATCGAGTACGGAGGTCTTGAAAATGACTAAACTCCAAGATGCCAGTCTTTATGAAATATTACCTTTCAACATAAAAAATGAAAACATTGAAATACAAGCTCTGAGTTATGCTGTTCAACAGAGCCTTTCAATGCTTTGCAAATTCTCAAATGGTGTCAGGGTAATGGCAGTTATTGATGATATGTCTGAAAATATAATTGATAATCTTGCAGTCGAATTAAATCTTCCTTATTTTCACACTGAGTCGAGTCTTAATATTAAGCGTGCTTTGGTTAAAGATGCTTTCATATGGCACACGATAGCTGGAACAGCATCAGCAATAAGAAGATATTTTACGACAATAAGCCAAGATACTGATATACAAGAATGGTTTGACTATGGCGGTGACCCTTATCATTTTAGAATTATAGCAACTGTGCCTGAAAATCAAGAGGTAACAGAAAATACTTTAATAGATATGGCACAGCAAATTGTTAAATTGAAAAACGCAAGATCAATATTAGACGAAGCACTTATTGTCAAAGAGCATTTTCAAGATATGCAGCAGGCAATAGGAATAGGGATTGCTGATATACGAGAAGATAATCTTGGCGAAAGTGAGGAATCAAGTTACTGGTTGGATGACGAATCATTTGTTATGTATTCTTCATCAAATAATAATACCATTTTTTTTGATAATAAAGGAAATGTTTTTACTGTATAAGGGAGGTTACATATGGATTTTACAACAGTGCTAACAACAAGTGGTAACGGTATATCTCTTCAAACTTATTTTGATAAGGGTAATATCACTTTTAATCGTATTGAAATAGGAAGTGAAATAAACATAAACCCTAAAGAATCTACCGCACTTGCAAATAAGCAAATAGTCGGTCGGTTTCTTGGAATTGAAAAAAACGAAGATAATGAAACAGCAATAATCAAATTTACATTTGATAACAAAGAAGTAACAAATAAGTTTGAATTTCTTGAATATGGTATATGGGCAACATATACAACTGATTCAGGTGACCAAATTGATTGTCTTTATGCTTATGGTTATTCAAATTCAGGAAAAGGAACTGAAATACCTGCATTTACTGGTTCAAAGTCATATTTCAAAGAAAAACTTAATGTATCGTTAAAAATAGGCTCAACTGATAACGTTAGTGTGTATCTCGGTGAATATGAGGACTATGTGAATAAAGAGAGCTTTGAGGAACATATTAACAATCAAAATAATCCTCACAATGTGACAGCTGAAGATATCGGACTCGGTAATGTTGAAAATGTATCTGCAAGTGATGCTGTTATAAACATTGACGAAGAAACAATAAATGCCGATAATACTGAGTCAATTAAATCAGGCGAAAAGGTTTCGGTTTGGTGGGCTAAAGTAAAAAATAGTCTGGAAAAATTTAAAAAGCATTTGTCTGATTATAAAAATCCCCATAATGTCACACTTGAACAATTAACAGGAGTAACAAGTTTGCCAGAATTGTTAAAGAAAATAATAACTGAGGGAAACCAGCATATTGAACTCAGAAACAACAGATATTTGAAAGGACAATCAACTGACGGCAAATCTCATGCTCTAATAGGTGTGGGGTCAGATAACAATATATTTATCGGAAATGACGAAGCTTCATATTTACACCTGCATGCAAAGAATAATTTTTGCTTGAGAATAGCATCCTCTTCAAATGATTATAAGTATTGGAGTATAAACAATAAGGGCGTTTTATACCCTTCAATGTCTTATAATGATTCAAGTCAGCAAAATAACGACTCTGGACTTGGTACATCATCAAGGAGAGTGGGGGCCATATATACAAGTAAATCTTTAAATACTTCAGATGCTAAACTCAAAGAAAATATTACTGATGCTGAAATAGGATTAGAAATACTTAAAAGGCTCTCAGTTGTTCAGTTTAATTTCATCAATGAAAAAGAAGTCTTGTGCGGAGTAATAGCACAAGAAGTCTTTACTTTGTTTCAAGAACTCGGTATTAAAAATTCAGGTGTGTATCAAGCAAGTATGGCAGGTAATGACCCTAACATACACCCAGAACTTGAAAATCTTACTGACGATGAAATCTTAAAATGTGATGATAGTAAGATAACATGGAATGTTGACTATAATTCGTTGACATATTACTGTATTGCAGGATTTCAAAAGTACATATATGATGTCGATAAAAAACTCGCCCAAATTGAAAAGGAGATTATAAAATGGAAGAATTAAGAAGAATGAGACTTTTCAATGTTGAACTTGAACAAAATGTACTTGAAAATGATTCTGTTTTAATTGCTCGCCCTAATGATGTGGACGGAGAAATTATAAAAGTACCAATAAGCAGTGTATTTGATAAATACACGAAAGAATATGATATATATATAAAAGGTGCTTATTCAAAAGGGGGTCACCTCATATTAGAACTATCTAATGATTCCATAATTGACATAGGAATCATTGACAGAAGCATTCCAACCTACGGAGTATGCAGGGACGTTAACAGTCACAGTCCTACGCTTAAGAGAGTAGGTGATGCGGTCGATTTAGTTGCTAATGCCGGGGTAGGCTCTGAAATAGTCCGAAATGATTTTGATAACATATATCCTTGGTGCGCAATACGAAAATGTACGCTTGCTGATGACGGCACTGTTACGTCGTATGAGGGCGACGCCAATTACAAAGAAGATGGTTCAATCGGTCAGGTAATGGTTGAGATTCCAAAATTCTATCTTGCCCATTATCTTGATGAATCGGGTGCAAAAGAGTATTGGTACATATCTAAAGAAAAAATTAATAGTCACTACAGATTACCCAAGCCGTTTATTGCTAAAGACGGAACTGAACTTGATGCTATATATATTGCTGCTTATTTTTCATCGGAGCGTTCAAAAGAAAAGAAAATAAGCGATAGTCTTGGCGGTAATGTATATTGCTGTGAAGATGCTTTATTTGATACAGCAGTACAATATGCAGCAAGTCGTGGCACTAACTGGCATATATTTGACATATCAGAAATGTCTGATGTAATTCAACCATTGTTCATAATAGAATTTGCGACATTAGATTCTCAGTCAATTATGTATGGTAGCCCAAATAATATGTCAGAAGATATATATTTATATATTAGTGAAGAAACTTATTTAAACGGTGACGACACTCCAACTGAACAAATCGGAAATTCATTTTGTTGTGAAGGCATTGATAAATTATTTGTCGGACAAGAGATTGCAATACCGACAAGTGCAGAATATCTAACAAGTGATATTGATGATACCGAATATTCATATGCAGTTCGTAAAATAACAGCTATTGATGAGGTATTTGATAAAGAATTTGGAGATTTAGATGAAGCTATAGGTATTAAAGTTACATTTAACGGAGAACCGATTAAATTAACTAATTATACGTCTTTTGCTGTTAATAAACACCGAAACGGAGTAACTAATGATATAGCTGCCTCATCCGGTTCGGTACCGGGAATTTTAGGCACTTGTGAAATGAAATACAGAGGAATAGAGAATCTTTACAATTATGAGTATACCTGTTTAGCAGGAGCATTTTTATATTCGGGTAAATATTATATTTCAGAGAATGTAAATAATTATACTCTATCTTTGGATGATTTTATTGAATCCAGTTGTGCCGTTCCCGATAAACCCGGATATATCAGTAAAATAGAAACAGATAGTGATATATCAGGAATATCCTTGCCTGTACAAGCAGACGGAAGCAGTGATATTGATTTTTGTGACCAATTTTCTAAAATAGGCAGAAACACATCAACGATGTATCCTTGTTGCATAAATTCTGCTGATAGCACAGCAGGTGGGCTGTTCTCTTATTCATTTAACCATTCGCTTACATTATTCGTTTGTTCACGAATTGCTTACAGAAAATACGAATAAAATGGGAGGTTATTAAAATGAAAGTTCAGAATACTCAAACACCATCATTATATTGTATTGATATTAGTGGTGATGATGCAATTATCAGGCTTACACAGAACGTCGTTGAAAAGCAAATCAACACCATAAAATCCAAAAACCGCAGAAGTAATATTGATAACTCTGTAACCGAGACTACAACTGTATACGAATATGATTGTTATACGCTCACAACAAAAAATCGTGCAGGACTTGAAGATGATGTTTCAAAGAATATAGAACAATGGATTGAGAAAGCAAAGCAATCAGAAATCGAAAAGCTGAGTACGGAAATTCGCAACAAGCGCAATGCGCTATTGGCTGAATGTGATGCGGATGTAGCTCTTGACAGATTAAATCTTGTGATTCCTGATAAAATAACAGCGTCAACATTGCTCGCCGGTGTTAAAAGCGTATTTGAAGGATTATCATCCGTTCTTAACGGTGATATGGCAAGGTACAGACAGGCGTTAAGAGATATTCCCCAGCAAGAGGGTTTCCCTTATAATGTGAAATTCCCGATAAAACCGAATAAACACTGATTAAACCGTGTTCAAATTGCACGGCTATTTTTATATCTAAATTTAAGGAGCATAATTATGACAGAGGCAATTATAGTTGCTTTGATAACAGGCGGATTATCAGTTCTTGGAGTGGTTATATCAAATATCAGTTCAAACCGCAAAATGCAATCTGAAATTGAAAAACAGCAAGCGGTAACGGAAACAAAGATAGATGAGTTAACTCGTGAAGTTCGTGAGCATAATGGATTTGCCAAACGAATGCCTGTTGTTGAAGAACAAATCAAAGTTATAAATCATAGAATAAAAGATATTGAAAGCGAGGTGAAATAATATGAATAACATCATTAAGAAAATAACATCAAGAAAATTTATTGTAACTGCTGTAATCATTGCGGCAGGTATCGGCGCTGCTCTTAAATCCGCAAATAATGAAAAGGTACAGATAGCAGGATATGTTATCGCAGGTGTAGCGGCGGTTGCTTATATGGTAATTGAAGGCACTGTTGATAAAGCATCTGTTCAGGCAGAAACAAAAAATGTGCTTGATGCAGTTGAGGATATTGAAGTTAATTCAGAAGAATTAAAAACGGAGGATTAAGGCTATGGAAAAGATTATTGATAGAATTATTTGCACCCTTCTTAGCGTGCTTTTCATTTTCAGTATGCTTGCAGGGTGCAGTAATGATATTTCTGTATCAGTTGATGAAACTACCACAGAACAGAGCACACAGGCAGTTACCGAAAAAGAAGCCGTAACAATTTCCGATGAAGTTATGAAAATAGCGGCCGATACAAAGAATGCGGTTGCATCCAAACAGGATATTGCAACAGATGAGCTTGCACCTGTTCCAGATAATGAAGCAGATATTGTTGATGAGGGCGCAATAGAGCCTGATGCACAGGTCGAACAGGAAAATCCGTCCTATGACGGAACGAACACAGGCAAAGGCAATAAATTACTCGGCGCTTGCTCCGGGCTTACATATTACAGTCAGGCTGACAGCCGATGGGCAAACAAGCCTTATACAAGTATAGGCGACAGCAGTCAGACAATGAAGTCATCTGCTTGCGGTCCTACATCAGCGGCAATGGTTGTATCAAGCTCGAAGGGCGCTATACTTCCCACTACAATGGCACAGTTATTTGTTGATAACGGCTACCGTACAAGCAATAACGGTACGGCGTGGGCTTGCTGGTCTTTTGTAGCCGATTACTTTGATTTTAACAAATATTATTCCACATCATCATTTAATACGATGATAAAATATCTTAAGACAGATAAAAACAAAGACGGTATAGCAGATTATTTTGTTGTTGCCTCCTGCAATTCCGGATTATTTACCACGGGAGGACATTACATAGTGCTTGTAGCGGATAACGGCGGTACAATTACAGTATACGACCCTTATCTGTATTCAGGAAAGTTTAATACTGCGTCAAGACGTGCCGCGGGGGTAACGGTAAGCGGTAATTCTGCATTTGTAAGTGAGAGCAGTTTCAAGAAATACGGTAATACAGTAAACTACTGGATATACAGTAATGATTACAAGGCTACAAGCAAATCATCTGGCAATACCTCAAGCAAGCCGAAAGCCACAAGCTATACAAGATATGTTGCCACACAGAGTTTAAATCTTAATGTACGTAAAAGTGCAAGCAGCTCGGCAGCCATTGTCGGAACGCTTGCAAAAGGAGCTAAAGTAACCGTAACCGCAACGAGCGGAGGTTGGTCTAAAATCGGTACTAACAAATGGGTAAGCACCGCTTATCTCTCTGCATCTCCTGTAACATCAGCAAAGCTGCCGACATACACAACGGGCAAGACATACACCTTAAAGGGCGTAAGAGGCATATACGCGAATCATAATGCGAGTGTAAGGAAAAAGGTCAAGGAGCTGACTACAGACGGCAAGAAGAACGCTACCTCAAAAATTCGTAACGCAAATGCTTACTTTAAATCAGGTACAAAGATAACAGTACTTGACAGCTATACCGACACAAAGCAGAAAAAGGTCTGGATTAAATGCCCATCGGGATGGATTACCGCCTATAACGATAATACGAATTGGCTGAAGTGAAAGGATGAGTGTTATGGGACTTGGAACAGCACCTGAATTGTAAATCTAAAATAATGCCCCTTACCTCGTAAGAGATAAGGGGTAATTGTTATGCCATAATTAGTATAATTTAA
>CANQRV010000036.1 GCA_947626355.1 uncultured Muribaculaceae bacterium | reverse complement strand
GGCCTCCGCCGCTTCTCCCTTTGTTCTGAAAATTATTGAAGTTTAACCCCCTGTCGAAAATCGGGGAGTACTATATTCTTGCCCGGGCATCGGTATCGGAAAACTCTTTGAGGGCGGAGCGTATATAGAAGCTGAGGCTGCCGAAGGATGCGGCTTTGGCTTTCAGCCCTGCCAGCTCCTCATCGGTCAGCAATATCTCGATTCGGTTGGTTCGTCTCTTCATGTTGTCTGTGATTAAAAAACGGCGAGTCGCGAGCTTGTTTTTCTCCGTCCGGCACGGGCGGCAAGTTACTTTTCAACGGTAAAACTCCGTTTTATCCGGGGAAAAGTACAACTTGCTTAACAAAATCCATAAGCCTGTTTTCCCGCCTGATTATGGGCCGCTAAATTACCTGCCTTTCATGGTTCATGCACAAATTCCGAACACAATCTTACAGCCGTTTCTTCCAATCATAGCCGTATCCGATAATTTCAGTTCCCTTTACAACGATATTGCGAAGATATGGTAACACTATGTCCTCATATACGCATTACTTCTTTGTCCGATAAACGGATTTAAGGGATAATCCGTAGCCTGTTATATCAGGTGCCGATTGGTTTGAATAACGGAATTATGGGAAAATATAATATAAAAATAGTTGCTGTATTATTTGGTTATATCGTTGATAATTAGTATATTTACATACTCTAAGCATCATTTGTAATGATAATCCGGTATTTCGGTCGCGAGGTGTCGGGAGTATCTTAATCTGTTAAACCCGGTGAATATGTTTGCTCTTCTCCTGATGATATATCTATTGCCTGTACTGGTAGTGCTATGCCTGCTTGTTCGGATAGTGAGATGGTCTGTCGTAATGATACTCCGTATATCCCTTAAACTCATCCGTCGGATACTGAGGTTGTCCTGGTGTCTGATATGCTGGCTATGGCATCATGCGATTAACCGGTATCGTGAGTACCGTATGCGCTCCGTTCCCTGACTGCTTCAAATGGATTTTGGGGACAACAGGGAAATTAATGTGTGTTCCCTGCTGTGGGATTTATCCGGAAGTGAGGCCGAACAGTCCGCCGAGGCTCCTTTTACCGTTGCTGATGCCGCCACATCTGCCGTCGCGATTGCCGACAATATTCCCGACACCTGTTCGGACGCTTTTGCCGTCACACATGGGGACACTATTACAGACACTTTTCCCGACACCTTTGGGGACACTTTTGGGGACACCCTTACAGACACCCATAAGTCAGCTATGCAGCTCCTTATCTCCAGCCCTTTCCCCGAGGTGTCCGAAATTTCGGACACCTTTGCCGCCACCTTTACAGCCACATTTACAGCCACATTTCGACGCTATGATATACCATGCCCAAGATGGCGAACACTGGTGTAGAGAGCGGCGTTATAATGGAAGAGACAGAAAGTTTTATTGTTAAATATTGTTCAATTAGGCGATATTCTCGAAATAATTGTTAAAATTAGAGATATGGCTTTGACAGGTCCAAAATCGGGCGTAATTTTATCCTCGTCAACGTACCAAATGTGGTACACACTGTGGTACATTGACACATAAACATGAGTTGTAACCGCTTAATAACCAAAGATATACGCGAGTAAAACAAAGCGCTCGCGGATCACAAGCGTTTGGGCGCGGGAAAGCGAATTCGCTTTCCCGCGCCCAAACGCTTGAAGAGTTAAGAGTTAAGAGTGAAGAGTCAAGCAAGCTGGGAGAGGCGGCGTCCCGCCGCCAGCCTACGAGTCCATTGGTATCCATGCCGACGAAGCCTCGCTTCGCGAAGGCGGCGGGACGCCGCCACACCCAAAGGCTCCGCACCCTGGTGTAAAGCGCCCTCACCCTTGACTCTTAACGGGTCTGCCGCCTTGACTCTTCATCCTTGACTCTTGCGCGTCAGCCCCTTCACCCTTGACTCTTCGCGGCGGAGCTCATCGCTTCGCCGCCTCGGGGGCGCCCGAAGCGATGAGCTCCGCCGCGTAGTCGGCCGCCACGTAGTTGCCGAGACGCCTGCGCATATTCCTGTATCCCGCCAGCTGCCACTCGCGCCGAGGCGACGGCTGTAGCAGCGGGCCAAGTTCACGCGCCACACTGTCGGGTGTGCACTGATGGAGCAGCAGCTCCGGCACGATGCTGTTGTTGACCACCAGATTGGGCAGCGACACATACCTCACCTTCAGCAGCCGCGACATCAGCCGGTAGGTGAGACGGCTCCCGTTGCTGCGGTAGCACACCACCTGCGGCGTGCCGATCAGCGCCGTCTCCAGCGTCGCCGTCCCCGACGTCACCAGCGCCGCCTCCGAATACTTCACCAGCACCGGCGTGCACCCGAACACCACGTGAAGCCCGGGGTCCTGCGCCACCTCACGGTAGAATTTCTCCGGCACCGACGGCGCCGCTCCCACCACATACTGATAGTCGGGAAAACGCTTCGCCGCCGCTATCATCACCGGCAGGTTGTTGCGTATCTCCCCCAGACGCGACCCCGGCAGCAGCGCTATGATCGGTCGGCTGTCGTCGCTGAGGCCCTGGCGCTCCATGAAATGCTTCTTCGGCGGGATGTGGCCCATGGCATGCTCCACCTCCTGCACCGACGGGTTGCCCACATATTTAGCATCCACTCCGCGCGCCTTGAAAAACGACGCTTCAAACGGCAGGATACAGTAGACGTGGCTGATGTATTTCCTGATACGGCGCACGCGCCACTCCTTCCACGCCCACACCTTCGGAGGAATGAAATAGTCGCAGCGGATCCCGATCTTCGAGGCGTAAGAGGCCAGGCGAAGGTTGAAACCCGCGAAATCCACCAATATGAGGACGTCGGGACGGAAATCCCGCAGTATGTCTTTGGCGAGCCGCAGCCCGCGCATGATCGCCGGAATCTTGCGGGCCACCTCCGAAAACCCCATCACGTTGATCGCCTCGTAACGGAGATCGGCGCGTCGACGCGCCGCCTTCTCCATCAGGTCGCCTCCGAAAAACCGGAACTCGGCGTCCGCATCAACACTCCTCAACGAGCTGATCAGATGCGAGGCATGGAGGTCGCCGGATGCCTCTCCGGCTATGAGCATGTATTTCATTTACCTGTAAAAATGTCTATAGTGGTCCGGGCAATATATCATCGCCCCGGAGCGTTTCCCTAACATGAAGAATATGCGCTCACTCTTATTGACATTCGTGGCTCTCTTTGGTTTAATCGCCACTTCCTGCATCAACGATGATTTCACCGACTCCCCGGCAGAAAGTCTCATCTTCTCCACCGACACCGTGGCCTTCGACACCGTCTTCACCGGTGTCGGCACCCCCACGGCGCGTCTGGTGGTAAGGAACCCCAACAAGAAGGGCGTCACCATCTCGCGCATCGCCTTCCGCAATCCTGACTCACGCTTCTCACTCAACGTCGACGGCATGAGCGGCTCCACCTTCTCCGACGTGGAGATCAGGGGCCGCGACTCCATATATATATTCATAGAGTGCTTCATCCCCGAGTCGCAGGGCGCCGAGCCCGCGCTCACCGCCGATCAGCTCGACTTCACCCTCGCCAACGCCTCGCAGACGGTGGAGGTGGAGGCCTGGGGGCAGAACGTGCGCCGCCTGCGAGGCCTGCGCCTCGAGCAGGATATGACGCTCACGCCCGAGATGCCCTACGTGGTGTTTGACTCCCTCAGCGTGGAGCAGGGCGCCACCCTACGCATCCTCCCAGGCGTGAAGCTCCTCTTCCACGACAAGGCGCTGCTCGCCGTCAGAGGGCGCCTCGAGGCGGTGGGGGAGCCCGGCCGACTCATCGACATGCGCGGCGACAGGCTCGACAACGTGCTCCCCGACGTGGGCTACGACATCCTCGCCGGCCAGTGGCGCGGCATCAGGTTCGCCCCGGAGTCTTTCGACAACCGCCTCGAATACGTAGACATGCGATCCACGACTTCCGGCGTCACCGTGGACTCCTGCGGCACGCTCGACCGCCGGAAGCTCCTCATCGTCAACAGCTGGCTCCACAACTCGCAGGCCACGGCCCTCGACTCGCGCCACGCATGGGTCGACGCCGACGGCGTCTGCTTCTCAGACGCCGCCGAGGCCGTGGTGCGCCTCACCGGCGGACGACACGACTTCTCGCAGTGTACCATCGCCAACTATTACCTCTTCGCCATCTCGTCCGAGCCGATGCTCTCACTCTACCACTGCCTCCCCGAAGAGGCCGACGGCTCCGCGGCCCCCCTCATGAAGGCATCGTTTGCCAACGGCATCATCTACGGCATGACCCCTTCGATCAACGTCAAGACCCTCGAGGGCTCCGACGTCTTCATGCGCAACATCCTCTTCAAGGAGACCGGCTCCGACGACGACCATTTCATCTCGTGCCTCTGGGACAGCGCCCCCCTCTTCCTCACCGTGCGCGACGATTACTATTTCAACTACCGGCTGAAGGCCGGGTCGCCGGCCAGAGAGGCCGGCAATCCGGCCTACGTATCCGAATTGACGGTATTCGATATCGACGGCGTCGACCGTCTCGCCGGGGGCAATCCCACGCTCGGCGCCTACGCCTATATCGAGTCTTCCGACACCATCTCGGGAATGCCACGCGCCACAGTGTCGTGGAAGCAGATGCCCGTCACAAACGACGCCACGCCCAGGATAACCCCCGTCGCCAGCAGCGCCGTGGCAAGCCGCAGCGAACGCCGCTCGAGCAGGCTGTAGAGAAGCATCCCCAGAGTAATCACCAGGAACGCCGAGCCGTAAAACACGTTGCGCACCATGCGCATCTCCGAGGCATCGGCCACCAGCCATATGAAGAGCCCCAGCGCTCCCGCAAACAGCGTCAGCGAGCATGTGAGAAACACAATCGCCGACGCACGGGAGCCCATTCGAGTCATGCCTGACATGCCAAGTTCCCCCTTTATCTGATCACCATGCCGATAAACATCACCACGATGCTCGCGATGACGCTGAACCAGAGTCCCCAGTTGGCTGCCCGGAAGCAGTTGTTGCGGAATATGCAATACCACAGACAGCCTGTGGAGAGCACAAGCAGGCCGATGCCCATCATGAGCAGCGACGGAGTGTGGACAATCGTGGCGTCGACAATCCATATGATGAACTCGATGATGGCGGCGAGGCTGATGATGATGCCGCATGCGATATAGAAACCGCTGATTTTCCTTACGGGTGTGTTGCTTTCCATAATCCTTAATATTTTTTAATATTCTTTTGAATCCTAACACGCCACGGGGGCCGAAAGTTCCCCCATCGGCGCCCGAATTGAAATTTTTTTTGAAATTTCTTGCGAAAAATTTTGCCAGTTTGAAAAAAGTCCGTAACTTTGCATCGCTTTAATCAAGGGCCCCCACCCAAGCGGCGACGCCGGTGATGGTATTCTCCTCCCCCAGGAGGCTTAAATACCGGTTGGCCTTGATTAAGCCCTTTTGCCTCGGGGTGTAGCTCAGCCCGGTTTAGAGTACGCGTCTGGGGGGCGTGTGGTCGCAAGTTCGAATCTTGTCACCCCGACCATTACGGGCCTTACGGCTCAGGAAAGACTTTCAGAGTTTCCGCTCTGGAAGTCTTTTTTTTCGTTCCGGGAGCGTCGGCTTTGCTCTGGGAGAGGCGGCGTCCCGCCGCCACCCTGCGGGTCCATAGCTATCATTACGACGTAGTTCGTGCTTGGGAGAGGCGGCGTCCCGCCGCCAGCCTGCGGGTCCATAGCTATCATTACGACGTAGTTCGTGCTTGGGAGAGGCGGCGAGACGCCGCCACTCCCAATTTAACCCTTCGCGCCTCCGACGCGTTATATTTATGGCGCCCCGAGCGCCTTCGTTACATTTTTTATTATTAATTTTGCATTCATTATGGAAGGTAAACGTCAAGCAAAGATAGCCAGACTCATTCAGAAAGAGCTCAGCGAGATTTTCCGCCGCCAGACAGCCTCTGTCCCGGGTGTGCTCATCACCGTCAGCACAGTGCGCGTCTCGCCCGACCTCAGCATCGCCAAGGCTTACCTCAGTGTCTTCCCAAGCGACAAGGCGCAGGAGGTGGTCGACAACATCAACCGCCAGAGCAAGACAGTGCGCTACGAGCTCGCCCAGGCCGTGAGGCAGGTGCTCCGCAAATGCCCCGACCTACAGTTCTATCTCGATGACTCCCTCGACTATGTGGAGAACATCGACCGTCTGCTCGCCTCCGGCCATCACGCGCCGGAGGCTTCGGCAGAGCCCGCCCGCGACGGCGGCAGCAGCGACTGATGGCGTCGTGGCGCATAGCCCCCGCGATGGCGTGGCGCTATCTGCGGGCTCGGAAATCTCATAGCGCGGTGACCGCAATCGCCCGGGTCTCGGTGGCCGGGGTGGCGGTCGCCACGGCTGCCATTGTCTGCGTGCTGTCGGTGTTCAACGGATTCCGAGAGGTGCTTGCCGGGAGGCTCGACCTCATGAACCCCGACGTGATGGTGAGCCCCGCCTCCGGCAAGACCTTCGCCGACGGCGACTCGCTCGCCGCCGCCATCCGCGCAGTCGACGGTGTGGCCATAGCTATGCCCATGGTGGCCGACAACGCCCTTGCCCTCGCAGGCTCCAGCGAGATGCCTGTCAGGCTCCTCGGCGTCGACCCCGCCGCCTACCGGCGCATCACGTCGCTCGACTCCATAATGCTCGACGGAGGCAAGGCTCCGCTGGCAGGCTCCCGCGAGGCGGGCGCCGCCGTGGGCACCGCCTCGCAGCTCGCCCTCTATGAGCAGGGCACTCCCATACTTCTCTTCGCTCCCCGGCGCGAGGGACGGGTGAACCTCGCCAACCCCGCGGCCTCGTTCATCTCCGACTCCGTGGCCCTCTCAGGCGTCTACCGGGCCGACCGCAGCGAGGTCGACGCCAACACGATGGTCTGCGACATCGAGGTGGCCCGCATGCTCTTCCAGTATGACGCCGAGGCCACCGAAGTGCTTGTGAAGGCAGCTCCGGGCGTCGCGCACGAAGCGCTCGCCGGACGCATACGCGACAGGCTCGGAAAGGGATATGTGGTGAAAGACCGGCTCCAGCAGCAGGCCATGGATTTCCGCATGATAGAGATAGAGAAATGGGTCACCTTCCTGCTGCTCTTCTTCATCCTGGCGATCGCCTCATTCAACATCGTCAGCACCCTCGCCATGCTCGTCGTGGAGAAGCAGAAGTCGATGCTCACCATGCGCGCCGTGGGGATGCCCTACTCGCTGATCGGCAGGGTGTTCTGGTGGGAAAGCGTCTTCGTGACTGTAGCAGGCGGCATCGCCGGGCTGGCGCTCGGCGTCATCCTCTCGCTGCTCCAGGAGCATTTCGGGCTCATCAAGCTGGCCGGCGACCCCTCCGCGATGATTGTGAGCGCCTATCCCGTGGCGCTGCAGTGGGGCGACGTGGCGCTGGCCTTTGCCCCCGTGGCCCTCATCGGGCTGGCGGCCGCCTGGGTGGCCTCGCGCTTCGCCCGCACCAGAGCAAAATCTGCGGCCTAATCTTCATACTAAAGCTGATAGCGCCCTTATGGTCATCGGCGGTATGTACCGCCGGATGCGGAGCCCTTGGGGGTGGCGGCGTCTCGCCGCCTTCGCGAAGCGAAGTTACATCCGCATTGATACCTATGGACCCGCAGGCTGGCGGCGAGACGCCGCCTCTCCCAGCTTGCTCACCCTTCACTCTTAAAACCTCTGGTTCTGGTTGCGCCGTCCCCTGTCGTTGGGGTCGAACGGATTGCGCGTCGGGTCGAAATACTCCTCGTCTTCCTCATCCTCCCCGGTCTGCTGGCTGGCGTTCTTCTTCGCCGCGCGGCGACGTTTGTCGGCCTCCGGCTTGTTTTTCAGTATGGCTTCCGGCTTCTGCTGGTCGACCGTCATGGCGAATATGTCCCAGCTCTCCGTCTTCTCCCAGTTTTTCTTGATATTCACGGCCTTGGGGTAGTAGTATGCCAGGTCGGGCTGGCGCAGCGAGTCGAAATCACCGGTGTCGTAGAGGCCGTTGCCGTTCCAGTCGAAGATGATTCGCGCATAGTATTTGCCCGGCGCCAGATAGCGGAACGTCACCGCATTATCCGCGACGGGCTCCGTGCGCACGGGCTTGTCCTGATTGAGCAGCTCCACGAAGGCCGGCACACTGTCGGGGCGCCCCGTGATATTGAAGGTCAGCGCACAGTAGTCTTCCTCCGGCTTCACGTTGAAGTCGTGGGTGAAGGGGCCCGACGAGACGCCGTAGATGTCGGTGAGGGCCAGCGTGTCGACCGCGAGCCGGTAGCTCGTGCCGTAGCGCCATGGGAAGGCGATCTGCAGCCGTCGGAGCGACAGCGAGTCGGGCGGGGCGGGGGAGAGCGCCACATTCATCGGCTCCCAGACGGTGTCTTTCCTCACCATCAGGTGGAAGGCCGTCGAGTCGACGCGTGCCAGCGGAGTGGCCGTCTGGAGGAGCAGCGGCAGCCACACCTCCTGCGACGTGCCCGACTCGGCGCGCATCTGGAGCAGCGGCACCGGGGGCGCCGCCACCGTGTCGGCTTCCTCGTCTTTTTTCTTTTTCTTCTTCCCGGCCTTGGCCGGGCGGGGATGATGCGTCACGAACTCCAGCGTGTCGACGGCCGGAGAGAGCGAGCGCGTGGAGTCGGTGCGCAGATATCGGAGCGCCACGCGCAGCGTGTCGGTGGCCACTGTCTCCGGGCGGCGCAGCCAGTAGACGATGGAGTCGCCCGCTGCGTTGCGCTCGCGCAGCGCCAGCTCCTCCGTGGGCTCGCCGGCACCGAGGATCTCGACCGTCGGGAGCTGCTGCTTATTAGGGGCGTTGAACTTGAGATAGAGCCTCGTGGAGTCGATGCGCTCGTATTTGTCGAGATACTGCGCCTTATAGTCGGAGGAGAAGGAGCGGAGCAGGATGTCGTTGGGGAGGAAGCGCGTGCGCATGCGGCTCACCACCGTGTCGACGGCCCCTGTCTTTAGGTTGTAGATGGAGTCGGTGGTCGATACCCTCTCCGTGGAGGGCACCACCAGCGTGGAGCTCCACGCCATGTCCTCCTCGGGATTGGCGCGGAAGTAGTCGTTGTCGAGGTCGCCGAGCGCGAAGACGCGGTAGGTGCCCGGCTTCAGGCCGCGGATTGTGAATCGGCCGCGGTCGTCGGTTTTCGCGATGCGCTCGAGGGGCAGCGTGGCGAAGGCGGAGTCGGCGAGATTGGAGTAGACGCCCACGAGCATTCCCTGCTGGGGCTCGAGGTCGCGGGCGGCGAGCACCATCCCCGACACCCTCAGCGTGTCGATCTCGGGCCCCGTGGCGAAGGTGTAGGTGAAGCCCTGGAGCTTGTTGCCCTCGTTGTTGTCTTCAATGGCGTCGCCGAAGTCGATGGTGTAGGTGGCATTCTCCTCGAGAGTGTCGGGGAGCTGCACGGTGACGCGGCGGCCGTTGGAGGAGACCTTGGCCGTCTCCTTGCCCACGGGCGAGACCACCACCTTGGAATAGGCGTCCTTGACGTTGACGATCTCGTCGAAATCCAGTGTGACGCGGCGCGGCGTCACGCCTGCCGTGCCCTGCGGAGGGTTGGCGCTCACGAAGCGCGGCGGCTCCTCATCGCGCGGGCCCCCCGAGGGATTGCCCATCGAGGCACACCCCGCCGCCACCAGCGCCGGAAGCAGCGTCGCGGCCAGAGCCCGCACCGCCCTGATATGTCGGTATATATTGCTCATCTCTCTCAATTAATCGTCAAAAGTAGGAAAAATATTGCGAAACACACCCCGTTTTATGGGGAAATCAGCGCCAAATCCCTTTTTTATGCAGTGAAATGACTTAAAGCTCAAAAAAATCAGCTATATTTGCAAGCTGAAATAAGAGGGCACCTCCGCGGCCGCCTCCCCAAAGGGGCGGATGAGGGGATGCATTCACTGCATCATAATAACGAAAACAAACAACAATAACCAACAAAAACCGAACAACAAAATGCAGAACAAAGGGTTTATCAGCACCATTGCCGTCCTTTTGGTCTTGATTTGCGGCTTTTATATTTCCTTTTCCTTCATCACCTCTCACTATGAGAAAAAGGCCGAGGAGTATGCCGCGAAGATGGCCGGCACGAGCGACGTCACCAATGATGCCTACAAACAAAGTCTGAAGCAGTACAACGACTCCATCGACAAGGAGAAGGTCTATCTCGGCTACACCTACAACCAGGTGCGCAAGATGGAGATCGGCCTCGGCCTCGACCTCAAGGGAGGTATGAACGTTGTGCTTGAAATCTCCGTTCCCGACATCCTCCGCCAGTACGCCTCCGGCGACCAGCAGCTCAAGGAGATCAACTCCGCGATCGCCAAGGCCGAGGCCGCGGGCGTCAAGGGTTCCGACCGCGACTTCATCTCCAAGGTGGCCTCCTATATCCAGCCCGGAGCCATGGCTTCCCTCTTCTCGCGCGAAGGCGAGTTCATGGGCAAGCTCAAATCCAACGCCTCCAATTCAGAAGTCACCGCAGCCCTTCAGCAGCAGGTGGAAGGCCAGGTGGACGCCGCCTTCAATATCTTCCGCACGCGTATCGACCAGTTTGGCGTCGTGGCCCCCAACATCCAGAAGCTCCAGGACAAGAACGGTCAGATCCTCCTCGAGCTCCCGGGCGTTAAGGAGCCCGAGCGCGTCACCGACCTGCTCAAGAGCAGCGCCAACCTCGAATTCTTCGAGGTCTACAATTATAATGAGATAGCCGGCGAGCTCAACCGCGTCTCCGCCGAGTATGCGGCCGCAGACACCGTCAGCCATGCCAACCTCATGCAGCTCCTCGGCGGCCCGCAGCGCTCCGGCTCGCCAGTGATCGGCCTCGTGGCTCCCGCCGACCGCGCCATGGTCGACAGCATCCTCTCCAGCGACAGGGCACGCAAGGTGCTCCCCGCCGACTTCAGCGCCGTCTGGGAGGTGAAGCCCGTGGAGATTCCCGTCACCGACGCCGCAGGCAACGTAGTGAAGAAAGCCAACGGCGAAGACCGCACGACCCCCTACTGGCAGCTCGTGGCCCTCAAGGGCGAGGCCGCCCTCGAGGGTGACGCCGTGGTCAGCGCCTCTTCCGAGTTCGACAACATGCAGGGCAATATGGTGAACATGCGCATGAACGACGCAGGCGCCCGCGAGTGGGCCACAATCACCCGCAACAACATCGGCCGCCCCATCGCCATCGTGCTCGACAACAATGTCTACTCCTTCCCTAACGTCAACAACGAGATCACCGGCGGATCCTCGCAGATCACCGGCAACTTCACCCCCGAGGAGGCCAACGACCTCGCCAATGTGCTCAAGAGCGGCAAGATGACCGCCAAGGTGTCGGTGGTGAGCAACAACGTCATCGGCCCGTCGCTCGGCGCCGAGGCCGTAGAGAGGGGCTTCATCTCCTTCGTGGTGGCCATCGCCCTGCTGATGGTCTTCATGATTCTCATCTACGGCGTAGTGCCCGGCCTCGTGGCTAACGTCGGCCTGATCCTAAACCTCTACTTCACCCTCGGCATCCTCGCCTCCCTCCAGGCCGTGCTCACACTCTCCGGTATCGCCGGTATCGTGCTCGCGCTCGGTATGGCGGTCGACGCCAACGTGCTGATCTTCGAGCGCACCAAGGAGGAGCTCAAGGCCGGCAAGAAGCTGCGCCAGGCCATCTCGGAGGGCTACAGCAACGCCTTCTCCGCCATCTTCGACTCCAACCTCACCTCGGTGATCACCGGCATCATCCTGCTGATCTTCGGCTCCGGCCCCATCAAGGGCTTCGCCACCACGCTGATCATCGGCCTCGTCTGCTCGTTCTTCACCGCCGTGTTCCTGACGCGCATCGCCTTCGAGCTCATCACCGCCAACGGCCGCTGCGCCAACATGACGTTCGACACCGGCATCAGCCGCAATTTCCTCACCGACACGAAGATCAACTTCCTCGGCAAGTGGCGCACTGCCGCCGTGGTATGGCTCGCACTCATCGTGATCTCGATTGCCTCGCTCGCCATCCGCGGCATGAACCAGGGCATCGACTTCTCAGGCGGCCGCAACTATGTGGTGCAGTTTGACAAGGACGTGAATCCCTCCGACATCCAGACCCGCCTGCTCGACGCCCTCCAGAAGGCCGCCGACGACCGCACGGTCTCCGTCGGCGTGATCACCATCGACAACCCCACGAAGGTGCGTATCTCCACCAGCTACAAGATAGCCGACGAAAGCGAGAACATAGAGAACGAGATCACCGACCTCCTCTACACCAACCTCACTCCCGAGCTCACCGTCAACGGCAAGCTCATGGATAAGGATGCGTTCACCGTGGCCGACGAGAGCCGGGGCATCATCTCGATCCAGAAGGTAGGTCCTTCGGTGGCCGACGACATGAAGCGCGACGCCTACTGGGCCGTCGGCATCGCCGTGGTCTGCATGTTCCTCTACATCCTGCTCCGCTTCCGCAACATCGCCTTCTCCGTAGGCGCCGTGGCAGCCGTGGCCCTGACAGCCTTCCTCATCATCGGCTTCTACTCCATCTGCTGGGGCTTCCTACCCTTCTCCATGGAGATCGACCAGTCGTTTATCGCGGCCGTGCTGACGATGATCGGTTATCAGATCAACGACACCGTGGTGGTGTTCGACCGTGTGCGCGAGATGATGAAGATCTATCCGAAGGAAGACCGCTTCATCACGTTCAACCGCTCGCTCAACACCACGCTGACGCGTACGATCATGACGTCGTTCTCGACGCTGCTCGTGCTCCTCTGCATCTTCTTCCTCGGCGGAGACACGATCCGCAGCTTCACGTTCGCGATGATCTTCGGTGTGATCGTGGGCACATTCTGCTCGCTCTTCTGCGCCGCTCCGATCGCCTACAACGTGCTCAAGTCGGGCAATAAGAAGAAGGCAGTGGCCGAGGGTCCGGCCCTCGACGGCAACCGCCGCTTCAAGTAAATCCGGTTCCCACTCAGGAAAAACATAAATGTCGCGGGAGACGCCTTACAAGGGCGCCTCCCGCTTCGTTATGCTACGCGCAGTATAGGCAAAGCAGAATGTATTTAAGTCCGGCGAAACCCTATATGTAGGGATGCACCCTGGTGCATCCGCCCCGCGCATCCCGACATGTGCCATGACTGGATAGCTTCCGGTACGAAATAAGGCGGGCTGGAGAATCGGTCTCCAGCCCGCTGTGTGATTTGGCGCCTGTGGCGCCGGATATTGTCCTCGGCTTATTCAGCCGTGAAGGCGAAGCGTATCGTGCGGCGGTACTCCTCGCCGGGCCGCAGCGTCTGTGTCGGGAAATCCGCGTGGTTGGGAGCGTCGGGAAATCCCTGCATCTCCACGGCGATGCCGTCGTAGTCCTCATAAGAGCGTCCCGAGCGGTTCTCCGGGCATCCGGCGAGCCAGTTGCCCGTGTATACATGTGCCCCCGGCTGGTCGCTGCTCACGCGGAGCACGCGTCCCGAACCCTCGGCACGCAGCTCAACGATATCCTCCGTAAGCTTACCGGGCTCCCAGCCGTCTACCACCCAGCAGGCATCGTAGCCCTTGCCGTAGCGAAGCGCCGGGAAATCCTCGCGGATGTCGCGCCCCACGACCTTCGTGGCGCGGAAATCCATCGGCGTACCTTCTACCGGCGCCAGCTCCCCGGTGGGGATCAGAGTGTCGTCGGTGGGAAGATAGCGCGAGCACTTCATCGTCATCGTGTGGCCCAGGGCGCTGCCGTTGTCGGCGCCGTCGAGGTTCCAGTAGCAGTGGTTGGTGAGGTTCACCACCGTCGGCTTGTCGGCGACGGCCGAGAGGGTGAGCGTCAGCACATTGTCATCGCTCCAGCGGTATTCGGCCACAGCCGTGAGGTTGCCGGGATAGTGCTCCTCGCCGTCCTTGGCGCGGTAGGTGAAGCGCACCCCGTCGGGGAGCTGCTCGGCCTCCCAGATACGGTTCTGGAAGCCCTCCGGCCCTCCGTGGAGGGCGTTGGGACCGTTGTTGACGGCCAGCTGGAAAGCCTCGCCGTCGATGTGGAACTTACCGAGCGCTATGCGGTTGGCATATCGGCCCGGCACCTTCCCCATGCAGGGGCCGTCGGCGATATATGAGGCGGGATCGGCGTAGCTCAGAGCCACGTTTGCGATCCTGCCCTCACGGTCGGGCACCGACACCTCGGTGATGCCCGCGCCGAGCGTCGAGAGCTCCACGGCACATCCCCGGGCGTTGACGAGGCGGTAGAGCGTGATCTCGCCGCGCGGCGAGGGGGCCTTGCGTATCGTGGTCTCCATCGCTCAGAGCTCTTTGTCGGCCTTCACTTCCTCGCCGTTCTCCTTCACCTTGCGGGCTCCGTCGGAGATCACCACGTCGTAGATCTTCGGCTCGTGGCCGTAGCGGTCGTTGAAGCGGGCCACTACCTCCTCGATGAAGCGGTTGTGGAGGTCGTTGCGCACGAGGTTGATGGTGCAGCCGCCGAAGCCGCCGCCCATGATGCGCGAGCCGGTGACGCCCAGCTCACGGGCCAGGTCGTTGAGGAAGTCGAGCTCCTCGCAGCTCACCTCGTAGTCCTTGGAGAGGCCGTTGTGGGTCTCATACATCTTCTTGCCCACGGTCTCGTAGTCGTTGCGCACGAGAGCCTCGCAGACGTCGAGCACACGCTGCTTCTCCTCGATCACGTATTTGGCGCGGAAATAGTCCTCGGCCGTGATGTCGCTCTTGATCTTGTCGAGGGCCTCCATCGTGGCGTCGCGCAGGGTCTCCACGCCGAGGGCCTTGGCCACGCGCTCACACGACTCGCGGCGGCGGTTGTAGGGGGAGTCGGCGAGCTCGTGCTTCACGCGGGAGTCCACAAGCACCAGGCTGTAGCCTTTCGGGCTGAAGGGGAAATACTCGTATTCCATCGAGCGGCAGTCGAGGCGCATCAGGTTGCCCTCGCGGCCGAATACGGAGGCGAACTGGTCCATGATGCCGCAGTTCACGCCGCAGTAGTTGTGCTCTGTGCTCTGGCCGATCTTGGCGAGCTCGAACTTGTCGATCTTGTTGCCGTTGAAGAGGTCGTTGAGCGCGAATGCGAAGCAAGACTCGAGGGCGGCGCTCGAGCTGAGGCCGGCGCCGAGGGGCACGTTGCCGGCGAAGACGGCGTCGAAGCCCTTCACCACGCCGCCGCGCTTCTGGATCTCGCGGCAGATGCCGAATATATAGCGTGCCCACGACTCCTTTGGCGCGTCCTCCTCAAGAAGGCCGAACTCCGCATACTGGTTGATGTCGATTGAGAAGACGCGCACCTTCTCGTAGCCGTTGGGACGGATGTCGGCCATGATCACCTTGTCGATGGCGCCGGGGAATACGAAGCCGCCGTTGTAGTCGGTGTGCTCGCCGATGAGGTTGATGCGTCCGGCCGAGGCGTAGATCGTGCCCTCGCCGCCGAATCTCTCCTTAAACACTTTCTCGATGTTTTTCTGCATCTCTTCAGTTGTCATGGTTGTCTGCTTTAATTTTAAGATTGATATTCTGGTTTGTTTCTTTTGATTCAGTATAGCGGATGGAGTCTCACTCCACCGGGATCGTGAGCGTGGCTCCCTTCACTCCGGGAGCCTTGGCCTCGAAGGTCAGCGTGCCGCGGTGGTCGGCCGCCTGCACTATGGCCGTGGCCGCCCCGCTGAAGAGGTCCGTCTCCGGATTCTGGAACGGCCGCAGCGACGTCGGGTCGCCGTTGGCCGTGGCCCGGAAGCTCCCGGCCCCCTTCACGCTGAACCTTACCGTCCGCGTGTCGTCGGGCACTATGTTGCCGTCCTTGTCGGCCACCTGCACCGTGATGTAGGCGAGGTCGTCGCCGTCGGCCGTCAGCTTAGCCACGTTTGGCGTCAGCACCAGGTGGTGGGGCTTTCCGGCCGTGCGGATGCTCTTCTCGCCGGCCACGCTGCCGTCGGCGTTGTAGGCCACCACCTTCACCTCGCCCGGCTCATACACCGTCTCGTTCCACATCAGGCGGTAGCGGTTCATATTGGAGCTGTCGTTCTTCTCGCGCACTCCCTGGCTCCTGCCGTTGATGAAGAGCTCGGCCTTCGGCGAGTCGGTGTAGACGAACACCGGCGTCACCTCCCCCTCGCGTCCCTTCCAGTTCCAGTGAGGGAGGATGTGGAGCGTATTGTCTTTCCCGTTCCATTTCGAGCGGTAGAGGTAGTAGCGGTCCTTAGGTATGGAGGCGAGGTCGATTATTCCGAAATAGCTGGAGTGAGAGGGCCAGGCGTCGGTGTCGTAGGGCGACGGCTCGCCGAGATAGTCGAAGCCTGTCCATACGAACTGCCCCATGTTGTAGGGGAGGTTGTCGGCGGCCGCGAAGTCATCGTCGGGGATGTTGCTCCAGGAGCAGTATTCCACGTCGTAAGAGCTGCTCTGGTTGCCGGGGCGCTTCACGTCGGCGGCTTTCTCCACCGGGAAGAAATACTGTCCGCGCGACGACACCGTGGAGGCCGTCTCGGAGCCTAAGAGGATGTTCTGCGGCAGCTTCGGATAGGCGTCGGTGTAGCGGTGCACCCGGTAGTTGAAGCCGGGCACGTCGAGGGCGGCGGCGAAGCCGTTGTTGATCACGGCGTCCACCTGGTCCATGCCGCAGGTCACGGGGCGCGTCGGGTCCTCGCGGTGCACTATGTCCTGGAGGAAGGTGAGCTCCTGGAGCCCGTCGGGTGCCCATTGCGAGGGCACCTCGTTGCCGATGCTCCACATCACCACCGACGGATTGTTGCGGTAGTGGCGCAGCATGTTGACCATGTCTTTCTCGGCCCATTCGTTGAAGATCGTGCCGTAGCCGTTTTTCGACTTCGGGCGGAAGCCCCAGTCGTCGAAGGGCTCAAGCATCAGCATCAGGCCCATCTCGTCGCAGAGCTTCACGAGCTCCGGCGCCGGCATGTTGTGGGCCGTGCGCACGGCGTCGGCGCCCATGTCCTTGATGAGCTGCAGCTGGTGGCGCAGCGCCGACCTGTTGACGGCGGCGCCCAGCGGGCCGAGGTCGTGGTGGTTGCAGACGCCTTTGAACTGACGCTTCTCGCCGTTGAGGAAGAAGCCAACGCCGTCGCGCACCTCCACGCTGCGGATGCCGAAGCGCGTGGTGTAGCTGTCGGCCTCGCGGCCGTCGCGGCTCACGGTGGTGGTGGCGGTGTAGAGCGCGGGGGTCTCCGGGCTCCAGAGCTCCGGGTGCTTCACCACGAAGTTCTGCTCCAGGGTCTGCCCCGGATATATCTTATATGAGTGGGTGTCGGAGGCCACCTCCTTGCCGGCGGCGTCGCGTATCACGGTGGTCAGCTCCACGCCCTCACCCTTCGCGGCTCCCTCGAGCTCGGTGGCGAGCTTCACGGTGGCGTAGTCTTTCGACACGTAGGGGGTGGTGACGCGTGTGCCCCACACCGGGATGTGGAGGGCGGAGGTCGAGACGAGATGCACGTTGCGGTAGAGGCCGGCGCCGGGATACCAGCGCGACGACTGGGGCGGGTTCTCGAGGCTCACCTCGATGGTGTTGGCGCCGGGATGCACGAGGCCGTCGAGGCTGACGTAGAAGGAGTTGTAGCCGTAGGGCCAGTAGGCGGCGTGGCGTCCGTTGACGTAGACGTTGGCGTGGCTCATGGCGCCGTCAAACACCAGGACGTTGCTTCGCCCCGCCGTGTCGGGGATGTCGATGGTGGTGCGGTAGAATCCCTTTCCCACATAGGGCAGCCCGCCGGTGCGTCCGGTCTTCCAGGTCTCCTCGGTCTCGCCGTTCTGCTCCACGGCAACCTTCTGGAGGTCGTTGCTGCGGTCGAACGGGCCGTAGATGGCCCAGTCGTGGGGTATTGTCACATTGCGCCAGCTGGCCGAGTCGTTGGAGAACTGCCAGTCGCGTATGGCGGTCTCGCCGCGCTGGGCCTGAGCTGTCAGTGCCAGTGCGGTGAGCGATAACATAAGGGTAAATTTCATGCGGGAAATGATTCGTTTTCCCGGATTCTGTTCCGGGCGTATTTTAAGAAAAAGGTAAAGAGGATTGCCGTTGTGGCAATCATTATGCAAATGTAGTGACAAAAGCGTGAAAATGCAAATATAAAATCAAAAAGATTATTAAAACCGCAAAAGGGCCGCACGCGGCTCTTGCGCCCGTGCGGCCCCTCATGAGGAAGGCTCCCGTTATGCCGGCAGCCGGTATTTATGATTTCACCACTTGCTTATCGGATGATGACGCGACGGCTCGAGCGCGGCGTGCCTACGATGTAGACACCGGGCATGAGCGACGTGCGACGGGTCTCGATGCCGGCCGTGGTGTAGACGCGTGCGTCTTCAGGAGCCACGATGTCGCGTCCCTCCACGCGGATGTCTTCCCTCTCGCCGCTCACGGCGGCGATGCCGGTGAGTTCGTCGATGCGCAGCGCCGGCGAGATCTCCTGCCGCTGGTAGTTGCCGGCCTCGTCGGTGACGGTGACGCGCAGGTCAAACCATCCGGTCTCCGAGGAGCGTGCTATCTCTCCGAGGTTGGCGGTGTAGACGCGGCCGAGGCTGTTGATTGTCGGCATCGCGGGTGCCTCCGCGATGGTGAGCGGCTCATACCAGCCGGTGCCGTAGGGGGCGAACTCCAGCGTCACGGTGGCGTCGCGCATCTCCTGCCATACTTCGTAGTTCTCCATGTCGACCACCATCTCGTAGTCGGAGGCGGCGAGCCAGAGCGTGGCGTCGCCGGCCTTGCTGAAGATGTTTGTGGGGATGCCCTCCTGGTTTCTGGTCTGGAGCATGCGGAGCGTCGGGGGCAGACAGTCGGCGTTGTTGGTGTTGAGATATATCTCGGCCTTGTTGCCGCCGGCTATCGTGGCGCCGTCGGCCGTCTCGGCGCGGTGGTTGGCGTTGTCGAGCTTATAGAGCCATTCGCCGGCTGCGGGATTCGACGAGTAGTAAGACTGCACTCCCCATCTCAGACGGTCGCGCCCTACGCTTTCCACCACCTTCTCTCCGTTGAAATAGACTTCAGCCCGCATGCGCGCCCAGTCGGAATAGCGGTTCTCTCCAAGTGAGCCGAGATACCATAAATCGGGGAGCACGAAGGGCGTCGGCATCTCCTCCATCTTCGAGTAGTCGAAGGAGGAGGCGGTGAGCATCGGGGCCGTGGCGCCGAAGGGCATCTTCATCTGGCCGAGTGTGTAGGAGAAGGCGGGATGTCCGGGCGCCAGTACCGGGGCGCCGCTGCCGTCGACGAGGAAGGGGAAGTAGTCCATGTTCGATTCCCAGTCAAAACATTCCCCGCCCTTGAGGGCGAACTGGGGCACGCCGCCGTCAAAGAAGAGGGGAGCAGCCATGACGTATCCCTCCAGCATGTCGTCGTCTTCCATCTGCCGTGCGTCACACTGGTACGAGAAGAAGAAGGGAGTAATCCAAACCGGGTCGGCCGATGATGACTTGGAGCTGTAGATATTCCATTTCGGGAATTCCTGATCGGGGCCTCCGAGGGCGCTCGAGAAGGTGTCGGAGCCGAGCTGGCGTCCGTTGAGTAGCACCCTCATCACTCGTCCGCTGTTCTTGCTGTCGTCCCCCATGCCGTCGGCGAGCGGCGTGTGGAGTGTCGGGATATCCAGATAGTTTATGAAGTCGCTTCCCGTTGCCTTCATCTCCTCTTCGGTCTGGCGCCCGGAGAAGACCGCGAAGAAGGGATAGTCCCAGCACCCCATTGTGAAGCGGCTCTGGGCGAGTGTCCAGTCGTCGGAGAGGGGATTGCAGAGGATGTCGCACGAAGCTTCGCAGTTTGTGCCGTCGGGGAGGGTGTAGCCCGTCATGTAGCCGAAGGTGAGTGTGCTCCCGTCGGCGTTCACGAGGTAGTTGAAGAGATACAGGGCCGTGACCTTGTAGTCTTCCGTCACTTCGTCGAATATCGGGTTGCCTTCGTCGTCAAATCCGGTCACGGGCGGGAACGTCATCTCCGAGCCGTCGGGCATCTCCTGGCGGAACTTCGTCTGCACGGTGGCCTCGTCGGCCGAGATCGACATTTCCGTCGACATGGAGATCTCCATATCCTCGCGTATCACGAATGCGTAAGAGGGGCGCCTCATGGATTCCTCCCCGCTGTCGGGGCCTGCGAACAGCGCTATCACGTCGTAGGTGCCCGCCGGAATCTCGAGGGTGGCCGAGAAGTCGATGGGGTCTACGTCGGCGTCGGCTCCCTCGTCGGCATGGAGCGCGATTACGGCGAGGGGGGTGTAGAAGCCGTCGGCAGAGGGAGTGAGGCACACGGTGAGGTCTACCGGCTCCCCTTCCTGGGCCTTTGCGGCTCCGGCTCGTCCGGATGTCTGCTGCTGACGCATGGTGGTGATGCTCTCGCGGGCGATGGCCTCCGCCTTGGCGGTGCAGACCTTCCTCTGGGGAAGCTGCATCTCATAGGCTCCGGCTGTCAGCGCCGTTCCGGCGAGAAGGAGTGTGGATGTAAGTAAAATTCTGTTCATAATGTTTTTTATTAGGTGGCCTGCGTCACTGACGGCTTGGCCTGTTGGAATCACGTTATCTGTTGTTGCGGTGCAAATTTAGGCGTTATCCCGGTTGTGGCAAAGCGATATCGCTATTATATTGTGCATAGGAAGCCGGATAGGTAGTATAAGAAATTACCTATCTGATGTATCTAATTGTATATCAGAGAAATCAACTTGGATATGCGTGCTATTTCTGCGGCGCGTAGGTAGCTGTTTCGGGGCGGCTTCTTGCATGGATGAAAGAAAATAGCTACTTTTGGAGCGTTATAATCGAATGAAATGACACATAATCTGATAAAAAGCCTTCTCGGCGTGCTGCTGGCGGTGGTGACGGCGACCGCTGCCTGCGCCACTGATTTCGGCTCGAGCCTGCGCCGCGACTACTGGCTGGGGCAGGCCCGCGACAGGTCGCTGGGCGCCGAACGGCGCATCGCCCTCTACGATTCGCTGATAGCCCGCTCGCCCCGCGACGCGGCCCTCTATTTCGAGCGGGGCGCCCTGCTTCAGGAGATGGGCCTCTACAGCCGGGCGATGAGGACATACGAAAGGATCGGCGACATTGTGTCGCCCGATTCGGTTTCCCTCTACAGCAAATACCTCAATTATCTCGCCGCTACGCAGTATTATTCCAATTTCACGGAGGAGGCGGTGAAAAACTGCTACCGCATCCTCTCCATCCGGAAGCCGGACTCCCTCACGTATTTCGACATGGAGGCCAACAGGCTGCTGGCCCACATATTCTCCGAAGTGTCGCCGGAGCTGCGGCGGGAGTATATGAGGCGTGCCGACGGGGCCTACGAGCGGTTCGCTCGATCCGACGCTCCTGCCCGACTGAAGGAGCTGAAGCTCGGTTTCCTTCACTACAGCCGCTGCAGCATGGCGATCGACGACCGCGACTATCCCACCGCCTTCAGGGAGATCAAGCTCTCGCGTGAGCTGATGGGAAAATACGAGCCCCTCGGCATGACGGCCATCAACATGGCCTGCATCTACCACCACGAGGGGGAGCTCGACATGGCCGAGAAGTATTACCGCGAGGTGCTCGACGTGAAAGACTATCATCCCGACTACATGTCGGCGGTGAGCTCATACGCCGGGCTGCTGCTGGAGAGGGGAGATGTGGAGGGGGCATCGAGGCTTCTGTCGCAATACAGAAGGGAGATGGATATGCTTGTCGGCACTCCCTGGGAAGGGGGCCTCTACAACATCCGCTACAGAGTGGCGGAAGCCAGCGGCGATCTCGCCACGGCGCTCGGTGAGCTCAAGAAGGCCTATACCCTTGCCGACTCCCTCTACATCGGGCAGAGCCGCCACTATCTCGACAATCTCGCCGAGAAATACGAAGGTCGCGACCGCGACTCCGTAAATGCGCGTCTATCCTCAAGGGTCACGGCCCTCGGCGCCGTGGCCATCGCCCTCGGCGCGCTGCTGCTCGGCGCGCTGGTGGCCCTCGGGCTCGTGTGGCGGCGCATGAGGAGAAGCGCCGGCGAATGCCGGGTCATGAGGGAGGAGCTGAAGGCCCACCGTGCCATCCGCGAGGAGGAGGCACGCAGGGCCAGCGAGTCGATAGGGGAGCGCAGCAGGCAGCTCTCGGCCATGACGATGCACATGACGCGCCTCAACGAGGTGCTCAACAATATAGAGCGTGATGTCGACGACGGCTCGCTCGGGCGCGACGAGCTCGTCGCCAGGATCAAGGGGTCGCTCAAGACGCTCAGCGCCCAGGAGAACGTGTGGGAAATGTTCCGCGTCTATTTCGAGGAGGTCAACCAGAAGTTTTTCGACCGTCTGTTCAAGGCGTGTCCGGAGCTGACGAAGGCGGAGGTGAGGATGTGCGCGTTCATGCTCGCCGGGATGACCTCGAAGGAGATCGCCATCGTCACCAGCCGCTCGGTGCGCACCGTCGACTGCATCAAATACAATCTGCGGCGGAAGCTGAACATAACTGAGCCGACAGAGACATTCATCAGGCGTCTGTCGGCTGAATGAGTAAGCCCTGCAGCAGGCTGAATAGGCTTAACGGCTCGGCAGTCGAGAGCTGCATTAATCTTTGAACAGTTCGGAGTGTGAGCCCAGTCTGAACAGGGCAAGTGTATTGCTGGCCTCATCATACCATATCAGCAGGAAGTCTCCTTCGATGTGGCATTCAAGACAGCCCGAATATTCCGCTTTCAGGGAGTGCTGCTTATATTTCTTAGGTAACGTGATTTCGCGGCGAAGCATATCGAGAACAGTGTTCAACGCCTCGAGTTTCTTCGGTTGGTTAAGAAATTTCTTTAAGTCTTTCTTAAATTGCTGTGTATAACGCAATTCTTTCATAGACCCATGGATTTGAGCATGGCGTCGACGCTCGAGGTGTCGACGGGGCCTTCGAGCTTGCCGGCCTTCGCTTCATTGAGCGACGCGATTGTCTCCTCGTTGGGCTCATGATATACTGCGTCGAGCAGCAGGCATTCAACATAGTTGTTGAGACTGCGGCGATCCTTGCTGGCGAGTTCCTTAAGCTTGTCCAGGAGATAGACAGGCAGGCGGAACACATGTGCCTTCTTTTCTATAGCTATATCCATAATGCAATCATTTTGATTGCAAAGATAAATTAATTCACTGACATAAGCAAATCTGAGGCGGAAGCTGAACATAACTGAGCCGACAGAGACATTCATCAGGCGTCTGTCGGCTGAATGAGTAAGCCCCGTCGCAGCCCGGAGACTGCGACAGGGCCGTATGGTAAGTCTGGCGCGCGAGGCGCCCCGGATCAGTTCACCTTTATATCCTGGCGCGTCACGCGGGCACGCTTCGTGATGGTGCCCCCTGCCGTGCCGTCGTT
The DNA here is from genome assembly GCA_947626355.1 of uncultured Muribaculaceae bacterium. Lineage (GTDB taxonomy): Bacteria > Bacteroidota > Bacteroidia > Bacteroidales > Muribaculaceae > Lepagella. Next base: position 5,604 of record CANQRV010000036.1, on the reverse strand, counting down.
CTGTGTCGTCGGGGCCACCGTCACCACGTCGGCCGCCAGCGTGTAGGTGCCCGCCGGCACGTTGTCAAACACGCAGAAGTCGGCAAACACCGTGGCCGGATAGCTGTCGATGATGCCCAGTGTCTGGTGAGACACGTCGTAGAGCTTCACCTCCACCGTCGCGGGGGCGATGTCGCCGAGTCCCACCGGTATCCTCTCGCCGTTGGCGACGGTCTTGATGTCTTCCGGCAGGGTCACGAATTTCTCGTCGCCGAGCTTCACGGAATTCACCAGCTCCACGTCTTTCGACCGGCGGAAGGTGAAGATCGCCTCCTCGTGGTTGTCCGGTATCACCATCGAGTAGTTGAATTCCGGCACCGTCGGGCTCGTCGGCTCCTGATAGTAGCATGTCATGGCGTTGATCATCAGCCATGAGCCGTCGGTCAGCTCCACGCGCTCGCCGGTGGCGGAGCCAAGGCGGAAATTGGCGAAGGCCGCCTTGTTTCCCTCGGGAAACACCGTCACCTCGTATTGCTGGAAGATGCTGTCGCCCGGCGACACGCCGTCGTTGTCGTCGCTGCATCCGGCAGCGGTGGCGAGCAGCGCCGTGAGCGCCGCCGCCGTCATCAGTCTTATGGCTTTCATTTCGCTATGATCAGATAATAGTTCTTCTTGCCGCGCTGGGCCAGGATATACTTGCCGTTGAGCAGGAAGTCGGCGCCCACGGTCATCGCCGGGTCGGCGACCTTCTGCTTGTTGAGGCTCACGCCCCCCTGCTGCGTCATCTTGCGTGCCTCCCCCTTCGAGGGGAACACCTTGGTGTGGGTGGCGAGCAGCTCCAGCAGCGGGATGCCGGCCTCGAGGGCCGTGCGGTCGATCTCGAATGTCGGCACTCCCTCGAAGACCTCGAGCAGTGTCTTCTCGTCGAGCGAGTGGAGTGCGTCGGCGCTGTCGTTGCTGAAGAGTATGCGGCTGGCGGCCTCCGCGTTGGCGAGGTCTTCCTCGCTGTGCACCATCACCGTGAGCTCCCTGGCCAGACGTTTCTGCATCGGGCGGGCTCCGGGGTTCTGCTCATGCTCGGCCTTCAGCGCCGCGATCTCCTCGCGCGTCAGGAAGGTGAAGATCTTCAGGTATTTCTCCGCGTCCTCGTCGCCCACGTTGAGCCAGAACTGATAGAACTTGTAGGGCGACGTGTAGCGCGGGTCGAGCCATACGTTGCCGCTCTCCGTCTTGCCGAACTTTCCGCCGTCGGCCTTCGTGATCAGCGGGCAGGTGAGCGCGAAGACCTCGCCCCCCTCCTTGCGGCGTATGAGCTCCGCGCCGGTGGTGATGTTGCCCCACTGGTCGGAGCCGCCGAGCTGGAGCCTGCATCCCTTCTCGCGGTAGAGCGTCAGGAAGTCGAAGCCCTGGAGCAGCTGGTAGGTGAACTCCGTGAAGCTCAGGCCGTCGCGGGCCTCGCCGTTGAGGCGCTTCTTCACCGAGTCTTTGGCCATCATGTAGTTGACCGTGATATGCTTTCCGATCTCGCGTGCGAAATCGAGGAAGGAGACGTCCTTGGTCCAGTCGTAGTTGTTCACCATCTCCGCGTGGTTGGGGGCGTCGCTGTCGAAGTCGAGAAACTTCGCGAGCTGGCGCTTGATGGCCTCCTGGTTGTGGCGCAGGGTCTTCTCGTCGAGCAGGTTGCGCTCCGCCGACTTGCCCGAGGGGTCGCCGATCATGCCCGTGGCGCCTCCGATGAGGGCCAGCGGCTTATGGCCGCATCTCTGGAAATGGCGGAGCATCATCACTCCGCAGAGGTGGCCGATGTGGAGGCTGTCGGCGGTGGGGTCGATGCCCAGATAGGCCGTCGTCATCTCCTTGGCGAGCTGCTCGGCCGTGCCCGGCATCATGTTGTGCACCATGCCGCGCCATGTCAGTTCTTCTATGAAATCCATTATTATGAAATTTTGATTGTCAGGTTTTATGTGTCCGGGGTCAGAGCCCGTAGATGTGGTTGGCCACTGTCTGTCCCACGGCGCCGAGGGTGGCGCGGTCTATCCCCTCCATGGTGTCGGAGGTGGTGTGCCAGCGGGGATTGAATCCGGAGTCGCCGTCGGGGTGGTATTCTATGATGTCGATGGCCGGGATGCCGTGGTTGATGAGCTGCACGTGGTCGTCGGTCACGGCGCCCCCCATGCGGTTGGGAAACATATGGCCGTATCCGGCGCGGTGAGCCTCGGCCCAGACGGCGGCGGCGATATGCGGGGCGGCCTGCTCCGAGAAATACTCTCGGCAGAATGTGGCTCCCTCGCCCCCTACCATGTCGAGGAGTATGGCGTAGTCGGGGGCGTATCCGGCTATGGGCGGGTTCTCGATGAAGTGTCGCGTGCCGAGGGCCCACGAGTCCTCGTCGCCCGGGGTGCCCCGGTCTTCGAGGTCCACCATCAGCAGGTCGATGCCGACGGCGGGCGCCTTTGCGCCGAGATGCCGGGCGAGCTCGAGGAGCACTCCTACGCCGCTGGCGGCGTCGTTGGCGCCGTCGACGGGCTGCCGGCGCTTCGCCGGGTCGGGATCCTCGTCGGCCCAGGGGCGCGTGTCCCAGTGGGCCAGCAGCAGAATGCGCCGCGTGGCTTCGGGGTTATAGCGCCCGAGGATGTTGTGGGCCTCGAAGGTCTTGCCGTCGAAGCAGGTGAGCGGCGCGCGCTGCTCCGTCACCTCCGCGCCGTGGCGCCTCAGCTCCGAGGCGATCCATGCCCCGCATTCGCTGTGGGCCGCGCTGCCCGGCACCCTCGGCCCGAAGGCCACCTGGCGCTCCACATAGCTGTAGGCGCTGTCGGCGTTGAAGGCGATGGCCGGCGCTGCCGGCGCCGTCTCCTCGGCCCCCGACGTGTCGGCGGCCCTCCCTTTCGCCCCGCAGCCCCACAGCAGAAGCGCCGCGGCACCTGCGGCCGCTATCCTGGTCAGTCTCATATCTCTTTCTCTTGTTTGGCTTTCTGGATGCAAAATTAATAAAATCCGCCAATATCGCCATATGCCGCGGCTCCCCTGCGAACCATGACCCCGCTTCCATGTTATATTTTAAAACAAATTAACGATTATGAAAAACAAGATTCAACTCGGCCTCATCGGCCGCTACTGGTGGATGCTCCTTGTCTCCGGCCTCATAGGGCTCGGGCTGGGCATCTGGTGTCTCTGCTCTCCGATGACCTCACTTCCGGTCTTCGCGGTCATCTTCTCTGTGTGTCTCATCATCGCCGGCGTAGTGGAGCTATGCTTCTCGGCCAGTATCTCCCGCTTCAACTCCCACTGGGGGTGGAGCCTTGTGATCGGCATCCTCGACATCATCTGCGGCGTCTGGCTGCTCTGTCTGCCGGAGCCGGCGCTCACCGTGTCGTTCATGATCATCATCGGCATCTGGCTGATGTGTGTGGCCATCGACGCCATCTGCGAGTCGCTCATTCTGTCGAGCTATTCGCCCGCCGGCATCTTCCTGATGGTGCTCCTGCTTCTGGCCGCGATCGTCATGATGATCGTCTTCCTGTCGTCGCCGCTGATGGCCGCCGCCACGGTCTGGCTGCTGCTGGGCTTCTCGCTGGTGTGCTTCGGCCTCTACCGTATCATCCTCTCCTTCCAGGTCAGGAAGGTCGACCGATTCTTCGAGGAGTGACTTTCTGTCGTGTCATGGCTGGAGTGATATTAAAGACGTAAAAACAGTAAATTCCCATATTTCAGTCAGGAGGGGCAGTCTGCATCGGATCTGCCCCTCCCGACTATATAGTCGGCTGCGCCATCCCTTCGTCAGCCCGTCGGCGCTGATGAACACCAGTACAAACCACACTTTTACTGAGGAATCGAGATTGATTCTGCAAATGGAGTGTTCGACAGTAGGATTATCTTTCCTTTGATTTGCTCGCATTGACGCCTGAATGATTTCTCTTCGGGCGAGATAAATGGCGAGACCAACACTCCTCCATTTTCAGCGAGATGCTTCCAACGGCGCCGCTTGTTCGTTTTTAGGATATCCGAATCCGAACGGTGAATCACCACGGGCGCCTTAAAAGGATTATCCATCAGCAGCAGGTTGCCATAGGCTTGCCGAAGACTGTCCCCAATCTCAATATTGTTTATACGACGGAAAAATCAGGGTTGAAACGCCGAACCAACAATCGGTATGGATTTTGCCTGATATATTCAATTATTGTGGATAGGCGGTGACGCGGTCGCAAATACCTGTCATGGAAATCCTGAGTAAAAACGTGCTCCAACAGCGGGAATTCCGCTCTTATCAACTGCCCGCACTTCACCTTCATCATTCCGATATAATTCCCGGGTACTCGGGAAAGATATTCTCGGACAAAGATGGCAAAATGAATATGGTCAGGCATGATTACATACTGAAGCGGTTGCAAAGAAGAACAAAGATTAGGGAAATTCAGGATTTGCGATTCTATAATCTCACCGATGCGGGTCCTCTCTATCACCGGTTGTTCCAAACTTCCGAGAATCCGGCTGAAATCAGGGCATCCCGGCGCTTTGCAAATGGTGATATGATAGATGCATCTGCTTTTATAATCATGCTTTGGATCGCGACCCATAATTTTCGGATTTAGTTGTTATTGGTATTTATAATGATAATCGAATATTCGTTTCGCGCAGAGCCCGCTTGCGGGCGTCTTTAGAATCTGGGATGGTGGTGCCACCTGCGGTTTGGTGCGGCTACCGGCTGCTGCGGGCGAGGCGCCGCAGGCGGAGGAAGACCGCCAGGTCGACCAGCAGCGGCACGAACTGTAGCGCGAACACCGTCGGCGGGAATCCCCCGTCTCGAGCCTCCGGGTGTCGGCTTCGTCTACAAGCGGATGCTCATCCCTTGCCTGCCGCAGGCGGCTGCGGTATTCCTTCGTGAATCCGTTGGCGCTGATCTACTAAGACTCCAGATGCTCCTCCCAAATGACAGAAGCGAGATATTTGTCACTGCGACACTGAAGGTCGGCAACACCCTCTTCTATCAGCTCCGACGTGTCTGATTGATAATATACGTCAGTCGCCTCTTGTAGCGACAATCCGTAGAGTTCGCATAAATTCCTGATGATTCGGGCGCTTTTATTGGCTTGAAAAGCCAGTCTGCTTTCATCTGTCATAGTTGTATGCTGTTTATGTGTTTCAAACAGTCGTCTAACATTTTTTGCGAGCGGATGCAGTACTGGATATTGGTTCGTTCATATTTGAGCATACCTAATGTTTCGTCCTCTGACAGCTCATCCTCGAAATATCGATCAAGTGTCTGGATTACTTTATCGTTGGCAATGCCGCCGATTATGAGGTCAAAGTCAGATACATCCTTGCCGGCGCGGCAATTGGCGACAAACCGGAGCCAGTGTTTATCATAGCTGTCGAATACAAGGATTTTCCATTCCGAAGGGTCATAATCAAGTTCGTAGGCATTGAGCCAGGCATCTCTTTGACGGCGCAGGAATCGTTGTGCATACCTGACGGCCTGTTCATGGATTGAAGTAAGATAAAACCCTTTGCCGAAATCAAGATAATTCCGGGAATGGATAATGTCAGGCATCACCATGACCCGTCCTGAAAAATGTTGACTGGGATTTGTATTGTTAAATGTTAATATATGTTCAAAGTCCGGAGAGA